>CAZLWZ010000049.1:0-8758 GCA_964563275.1 uncultured Flavobacterium sp. | reverse complement strand
CCTTGAAATTGCCTTATATGAAAGTGAAAACGATTTTGGTGTCACAGCCAGAGCCTAAAGTAGAAAATTCCCCGTATTTCGAGCTTCAACAAAAACTCAAAGTAAAAATTGACTTTAGGCCGTTTATCCATGTCGAGGGTGTTAGTGCGAAAGAGATTCGATTACAAAAAATTGACATCAATAATTACACGGCCATCATTTTAACAAGCAAGAACGCGGTCGATCATTTTTTTAGGGTAGCCGATGAAATGCGTTATAAAGTGCCGGAAGGACTTAAATATTTTTGTCAATCAGAAGCGATTGCGTTTTATCTCCAAAAATATGTGGTTTACAGAAAGCGCAAAATATATGTCGGCCAAAAAGATTTCGTCGATCTTACGCCGCTAATCAAAAAGTACAAGGACGAGAAGTTTCTGTTACCTGCTTCGGATCAACTCAATGCCGACGCGCCACAAACATTAAACAACCTGAAGGTCGATTGGACGCAGGCGATTTTCTACCGCACCGTAATGAGCGACCTGTCTGATCTGGCCGATGTATACTATGATGTTTTGGCATTTTTCAGTCCGACCGGTATAAAGTCGCTTTTCAAAAATTTCCCTGATTTTAAGCAAAACAATACGAGAATTGCCGTTTTTGGAAGCACAACTCAAAAAGAAGCACTCGAGCATGGGCTGCGAGTTGACATAATGGCTCCTTCACCCGAAGCGCCATCGATGACAATGGCCCTCTAAAAATATATTATAAAAGCAAATAAGGAAGTAAAATAATTTCGATCATAAAAAAAGCGCCGGTTGCCCGGCGCTTTTTTATTGAATTAAATTTCCTTTTACATTTGTGGGCCGGCGCTAAGCAGGCTTCTTCCTTCTTCATTATCTGCGTATTGCGCAAAATTCTTTATAAACAACGAACCTAATTCGTTCGCGGCAACATACCATTTTTGTTCATCGTCATACGTTTTACGGGGATCTAGAATTCCGCTGTCGACACCTTTGAGCTCTTTTGGAATACTGAGGTTAAAAATCGGCAGCGTATCCATTTCTGCACTTTCGATCGAACCGTCGAGTATTCTGTCAATAATAGCACGAGTGTCTTTAATAGAGATTCGTTTCCCGGTACCGTTCCATCCTGTGTTTACCAGATACGCTGTTGCGTTATGCTGATCCATCTTCTTAACAAGCTCTTCGCCATATTTTGTTGGGTGAAGCGATAAGAAGGCTTTTCCAAAACATGCAGAGAATGTCGGTTCAGGCTTTGTGACGCCTCGTTCAGTACCTGCAAGTTTTGCGGTAAAGCCCGAAAGGAAATGATATTTCGTTTGTTCCGGCGTCAGTTTAGCAACCGGTGGCATAACCCCAAACGCATCAGCCGTAAGGAATATAACTTTATTAGCATGACCGGCTTTTGATACCGGCTTGACAATATTATCGATGTGATATAACGGATATGACACCCGTGTATTTTGCGTCACTGAACCATCTGTAAAATCAATAGTCCCATCCTGATCTACAGTGACGTTTTCAAGAAGCGCGTCACGGCGGATCGCATTGAAAATATCAGGTTCATTTTCCCTGCTCAGGTCAATTGTCTTTGCATAACAACCCCCTTCGAAATTAAACACGCCGTCATTATCCCAACCGTGTTCGTCATCACCTATCAACGCACGCTTCGGGTCGGTTGATAATGTGGTCTTCCCTGTTCCGGACAAACCGAAAAATATAGCGACATCGCCATTTTCACCTTTGTTGGCTGAACAGTGCATCGACGCGATTCCCTGCAACGGAAGGTAATAATTCATCATCGAAAACAATCCTTTTTTCATCTCGCCACCATACCATGTACCACCGATAAGCTGTACTTTTTCGGTAAGGTTAAACGCGATATAAACCTCAGAATTCAATCCGTGTGCTTCATAATCGGCAAAACCTGTTTTGGAAGCATTCATCACCACGAAATCTGGCTCGCCGTACTTCTCCAGCTCCTCGTCAGTTGGCCGGATGAACATGTTCTTCACAAAATGAGCCTGCCAGGCGACCTCCATTATGAAGCGTACCTTCAGGCGTGTGTTTTCATTGGCTCCGCAGAATGCGTCAACCACATATAGCTTTTTATTTCCCGACAGTTGTGCGACCGAAGTTTGCTTCAATGCATCCCAGGTTTGTTGCGAAATCGGTTTGTTGTCGTTTTTGGCTTGTTCCGATGTCCACCAGATGGTATCTTTGGTGACATCATCCATTACTATGTATTTATCTTTTGGCGAACGGCCGGTAAAAACGCCTGTATTGACATTTACAGCACCAAGTTCGGTAAGCTGGCCTTTTTCGTAACCTTCTAAACGCGAGTCTAATTCATCTTCGAAAAGGAGTTCATATGACGGATTGTATATGATTTCACCTGTATTTTTGATTCCGTACTTTTCAAGCGAAATCGATTGCGTAGTTTCCATAAAAATCTTTTTGAGTTGTGTTCTAAAAGACAGTAAAAGTAAAAATTAAATTTCAGATAGGATTTGTTTAATTCTTTTTTATGTTCTTTTTACGCATAAATTCAAACATAATCAGCAACCACGCAATTATCAACAGCAACCCACCAATAGGAGTAACGAATCCTATTACTCTAAAATCAAAATTGGTAAGCGAATTCGTGGCCAATAAGTAGATCGATCCGGAGAATAAAAATACCCCCGCGACGATCAAGATGAACAACAAACTCCGGATTCTCTGACGAATAGACACACTGCCTATGAACAACAGAAGCAGCGCATGATACATCTGATAACGCACTCCGGTTTCGAAAGTGCTGAGTTCAGCGACATCTAAATTATTTTTCAGCCAATGTGCCCCAAATGCTCCTAAAACCACCGCAGTCATTCCTAAAATCGCCGCGGCGACAATTACACGTCGGTCCATACTTTTTTTACAAAAGTAATCTATCTGCCAGATAGTACAGCCGACAAAAGAATAATTTCAAATTCATACCTTTACGGCCAGCTACCATATATTATGAGAAATATTCTGATCATTGGCGCGGGGCGGTCGGCTTCGTCACTAATTCAATACCTTTTAAACAATTCTGAACAGCAGGACCTGCATCTTACAATTGCCGACATATCAGTCGAGCAAGCGCAAAAAAAAGCAGCCGGTCATAAAAACGCTACCGCAGTCGCTCTTGATATTTTTGACGAGGTACAGCGTGCCGGGGAAATTCAAAAGGCGCATCTGGTGATTTCGATGTTGCCGGCACACATGCACATCGATGTCGCCAAAGATTGTATCCGATACAAAAAACACATGGTTACCGCGTCTTACGTCAGCGATGCGATGCAGCAACTCGACGCTGCGGCAAAAGCAAGCAGTGTCGTTTTTATGAATGAAGTCGGACTCGATCCTGGCATCGACCACATGAGCGCCATGAAGATTATTGATGAGATTCGCGCTAAAGGCGGGAAAATGATATTGTTTGAATCCTTTTGCGGCGGACTCGTAGCGCCTGAATCGGATAGTAACTTATGGAATTACAAATTTACCTGGGCACCTCGCAATGTAGTATTGGCCGGACAGGGCGGGGCTGCAAAATTTATCCAGGAAGGAAAATACAAATACATCCCATATCACAAACTCTTCAGAAGAACTGAATTTCTGGAAGTCGAAGGATATGGCCGGTTTGAGGCTTACGCCAATAGGGATTCGTTGAAATACCGAAGTGTTTATGGCCTTCAGGATACGCTGACGATGTACCGCGGCACCATCAGGCGAGTTGGGTTTTCAAAAGCATGGAACATGTTCGTACAGCTGGGAATGACCGATGATACGTATACAATCGACAATTCAGAAACCATTAGTTACCGCGAATTTATAAACCTGTTCTTGCCATATCATCCAACCGATTCGGTAGAGATTAAACTAAGAATGCAACTCGGGCTCGACCAGGATGATATAATGTGGGAAAAATTGACAGAACTCGACATTTTTAACCCCGATAAAATCGTCGCGTTAAAAAATGCAACACCTGCACAAATTCTGGAGAAAATCTTATCCGATAGCTGGACGCTGCAGCCTGACGACAAGGACATGATTGTCATGTATCATAAGTTCGGTTATGAACTGGACGGTAAAAAACTCCAAATAGATTCTAAAATGGTTTGCATAGGCGACGACCAGACTTACACCGCCATGGCGAAGACCGTCGGACTTCCCGTAGCGATCGCGGCATTACAGATTTTAAACGGCACCATATCTTCGCCCGGAGTACAAATCCCCACTTCCAAAGAAGTTTATCTTCCTATCCTGGACGAACTAGAAACGTTTGGAGTAGTATTCCATGAATACGAAATGCCGTACGTTGGCTATAATCCTGACAAACTAACGGAGCGGCCTTAGGAAGCGTCGGAAATTTTCTGCCGGTTGATTTCGTCCTGTAATTGTCGCCGCAACTTTTGCTCGCGCTCAAGCGATTTGTGGATGTGCTCGTTGTATTCTTCCTCAAGATCTGTCAGCGCCAGCCTCGCCCTGTTTGTCTCCTGAATTGCGAACCTTGTGCGGAATGCCAGTACAATCGCAACGACAAATAAGGTCCAAATAGCAACCGCAGTTACTTTAATATAAACCGATTTATCAGATTGCACGCCAAAAAGATACACCGATGTCGCTTTATCCTGCAATAGGTGTTGCTTTGCGCGCTCTTGCTCCAGCTGCTCCCGCAAAATTTTAATTGTTGCCTTTTGCTCGAGTAGAAAAAGCTGCGCGTCGGCAAGCTCTGCTTCAAGTATAGGATGATCTTTGACGGCTCCGGCAGCAGGTTCGGTATCCCACTGTGATTTTTGAAGCGGCAACGCCATCATACTACACTGCCACAAAATGACCAGTAACCATAGGTAGTTTTTTGTTTGCATCTTAATTCGATTTGGGGTTGGAATTAATATGAATATTATCAAAATTAAGCTAATGTACTAATAAAAAGCAAACAAACTATTTTTACAATTACATCTAAACTGAATATAGCTTAGATAAACATGTAAAATAGTAAGTGGCTACCAAATTTCGAAGCGGTTGTCCAAAAAAAATCCGCGTCTCTCAACGCGGATTTTTATATTATCGTAACTTAATCTCTTCGGCCCATGTAAATCATAATGTAGTAAAGCAATGTACCGAGCGATGCAATTGCTGCGACCACATAAGTACGTGCAGCCCATTTTAAAGCATCCTTTGCACCGGCGTGCTCCTCGCGGTTTAGCATCCGTTTGTTCTCGAGCCATGCCAGGGCACGGTTGCTCGCGTCGTATTCAACAGGCAATGTCACAAATGCGAATAAGGTCGTCATAGCGAAGATGATGATTCCTATCAGTAATAGTTCCGGGAATGTATTCATCATTAATATACCAGCCAATAAAATCCACTGAACCAGATTTGATGCCACCGACACCACCGGCACCAGCTTCGATCGCATCTCAAGCCAACTATACGCGGTGGCATGCTGCACTGCGTGACCAACTTCATGCGCGGCTACAGCGGCCGCAGCGGCATTACGCTGGTTATAAACCGCCTCACTCAAGTTAACGGTTTTGTCAGCCGGATTGTAATGATCCGTAAGTCGGCCCGGTGTCGAAATTACCCGAACGTTACGAATACCGTGATCAGCCAACATTTGTTGCGCGATTTCGGCACCACTCATATTATTTTGCAAATGCAACTTCGAATACTTCTCGAATTTGCTCTTAAGTCTGTAACTCACGCCCCAACTGGCAAGCATGATAATCCCAATCAATAGCAGATACATAGTCTTATTTTTTTTTGGTTTGCCTTACGCAATATTTGAACCAGAATTCAGATGTCAGTAATTTGATGTAATTCTGTCATATTCTTATCGTCAACAAAGCGTAAGGTCGGCTAAATTAATGAATTTCCTGTACATTAATGGCAAAGTTAATCAACGTTAAAATTTAAATAACAAGGTTTATTATCTTGCCGGGTATAATAATGATCTTGTTAGGCGTCCGCCCATCCAGATGTTTCATCGTGCGCTCATCACTAAGCACTATTTCCTGAATCTGCTCTTTGGTAAGATCAAGCGAAAGTTCAAGTGTGAACCTCATCTTCCCATTAAACGACACCGGATATTCCTTACTGCTTTCGACAAGATATTCAGGCTGAAATTTCGGAAAAGGAACAGCTGAAATGCTTCCCTCATGTCCTAATTTTTCCCACAATTCCTCTGCGATATGCGGTGCGTACGGCGAAATCAATACCGCAAGTGGCTCAAGTACCGTACGCTCATGACAATTGGCAGTAGTGAGTTCGTTGACACAGATCATAAATTGGCTCACCGAGGTATTGAATGAAAAGCCTTCAATGTCCTCACGGACTTTCCTGATTGTTTTATGCAGTGACTTCAATGCTTCCTTACTCGCGGGATTGCTTGTTACAATCAAGCCGCTGTCGTCAAAGTACAATCGCCATAACTTCTTAAGAAAACCAAAAACACCAGTTATCCCGGCTGTGTTCCACGGTTTTGCCTGCTCAAGCGGCCCGAGGAACATCTCGTATAAACGCAAGGTATCGGCGCCATATTCAGAACAAATATCATCCGGGGTTACAACGTTATATTTGGATTTTGACATTTTTTCGACCTCACGCGAAACTATAAACTTACCTCCCGGTTCACAAATGAATTCGGCTGATCGGTATTCTTCGCGCCAATTTCTGAACGCTTCGATATCAAGTTCATCGGAGGCATTTACAAAACTGACGTCGGCATGCAGTGGCTGTACGACGCGCTCCCCTATCTGATGTCTGGAAACAAAGGTGTTAGTTCCTTCGATGCGATAAACAAACGCACTCATCCCTAGAATCATCCCCTGGTTTATCAACTTCTTAAAAGGTTCATCTTGCGAAATGTAACCGCGGTCAAAAAGAAATTTGTTCCAAAAACGAGAATACAATAAGTGACCGGTCGCGTGTTCGCTTCCGCCGATGTACAAATCAACGTTTTGCCAGTAAGCCTCCGCGTCCTTTGACACGAGCTCCGTTTCATTATGCGCATCCATATACCGGAGCCAGTACCAGGAGCTTCCCGCCCATCCCGGCATGGTATTCAATTCCAGCGGAAAAACATTAATGTTGTCGATTAAAGTGTTTGAAACCACCGCCGACTTGTTAATATCCCAAGCCCATTCATGGGAATTCCCCAAGGGCGGCAGGCCTTCTTCTGTCGGTAAATATTTCTCTACCTCGGGTAAGCGGATTGGCAAATGCTTTGGGTCGATCATTTGAGGAAGCCCGTCGATATAGTACACCGGGAACGGCTCACCCCAATAACGCTGGCGTGAAAAAACCGCATCGCGAAGGCGGTAGTTCGTTTTTCCGCTTCCCTGCCCGATCCGCTCAAGCTCTTCAATGGCTTTCGCAGTCGCCTGCTTATAATCCATTCCGTTCAGGAAAATGGAATTTGCTATAGCTACATTATCCTTCCCTGCGAATGGTAAATCATGATCTTCAACGTTCTCGAAAATATTTTTTATCGGCAGACCAAAGTGTTTGGCAAACGCAAAATCACGTTCATCACCACAGGGCACCGCCATCACCGCTCCCGTCCCATATCCGGCTAAAACATAATCGCCAATCCACACCGGAACAGGTTCTTTTGTGAACGGATGTTCGGCATAGGCACCGGTAAAAACCCCTGAAATAGTTTTAACGTCTGCCATTCGCTCACGTTCAGATCGTTTCGCCGTAGCGTCGATGTACGAATCCACAGCGCTTTTTTGCCCGGGAGTTGTTATTATGGGCACCAGTTCATGCTCTGGCGCCAGGGTCATAAATGTTGCTCCGAAAATTGTATCCGGACGTGTTGTAAATACGCTCACAGGAATTGGTTCACCACTCGGATCTTCGGGCATGATGCGAAACGTGACCGTTGCCCCGACCGATTTGCCGATCCAGTTGGTCTGGGAGTCTTTTAGCGATTGCGTCCAATCAATCTTCTGCAGCCCGTGTAGCAGTCGTTCTGCGTACGCGGAGATCCGCATGCTCCACTGCTTCATCTTCTTCCTTACCACCGGATGCCCGCCGCGTTCCGAAACGCCATTGATTATTTCATCATTCGCAAGCACGGTACCAAGCGCCGGACACCAATTCACTTCGGTCTCAGCCAGATATGTCAACCGGTACTGAAGTAAAATCTGCTGCTGTTGCCCGCTTGTGAAGGCACGCCAATCCTCGGACGAAAAAACCGGCACATCGTCATCGCATACAGCATCAACATTACTGTTGCCTTTAGTTTCAAACTCACTAATCAGCGTACAGATGCTTTCGGCTCTATCTGTACTTTTATTATACCACGAATTAAACAGTTGGATGAAAATCCATTGCGTCCATCGGTAATATTCCGGGCTCGAGGTACGTACTTCGCGGCTCCAGTCGAATGAAAACCCTATCTTGTCGAGTTGTTCCCGATACCGTGTGATGTTTTCCCGTGTTGTTTTCTCGGGATGCTGCCCGGTTTGAATCGCGTATTGCTCGGCAGGCAGCCCGAAGCTGTCGTAACCTTGCGGATGCAGCACATTGTAACCGGTGTGACGCTTATAGCGCGCGTAAATATCCGACGCTATGTAACCCAAGGGATGGCCTACATGAAGACCCGCTCCGGATGGATACGGAAACATGTCAAGCACGTAGTATTTTGGTTTATCGGAGCTATTTGATGCGGCAAAAGTCTGATTTTCGGACCAATATTTTTGCCATTTGCGTTCAATGTCGTTCGG
>CAZLWZ010000048.1:0-8774 GCA_964563275.1 uncultured Flavobacterium sp. | reverse complement strand
CTGGTTTTACGAACCGATCTCGCGTTTCCGATCCGTAAACCATATCTGCCTGAAAACGATCGATGGGTAATTGATCAGATCAACTTTGGAAGCGGGTCGTGGCGCCGCGAGAACCTGGTTTTCAATCTGGCCATCGGATATCCATTCTAGTACCCCATAAAAAAATCCGGTAGATACCGGATTGTATTGATAGTTCAAGAAACTTTTAGCTCTTTAGAAGTTCGTTTGTGACCAGTTTAAATTTCCAGTATGTTATTCGTGTCTGTAGCCAAAGCTTTGAAGAAACTATCTTAATAGGATTCGTGCTCATGGTATTTGTTTTTTAGGTGTAGAGCAAAAATGCAACATATTGAGAATTTACATGTTACAATATTGCTTGCGGTAGTTGTACAATTCTCACCTGATGCCAAATGATATAAGTTTTGGGACGAATTGTATAATGTATCTACATCTATAATATCAATCTTTGTTTAAAAGCAACTTTTTATGAAAGCATTATGGAAAGGCGGCATCAGTTTCGGCCTTGTGAACATCCCTGTGCGGTTATATAGTGGCGCGGTCACCCATCGCATCGATCTCGACATGGTGCGTAAAAAGGACCAATGTGCAATTCAATATGTCCGGATATGTAAAAAGGATGGAAAAGAAGTGCCGTGGGACGAAATTGCAAAAGGATATCGGAAAGAAAATGGCGATTATGTTATTCTGGACAAAAGCGATTTCGAAAAAGCCATGCCTGAGAAGACGCAGACGATCGAAATTTTCGAATTTGTATTAGAAGATGAGATTCCGTCACAATATCTCGAAAAACCGTACATAGTCGAACCCGATAAGGCCGCTGCAAAAACCTACGCACTGTTGCGCGAAGCACTTAAAAAATCCGGGAAAGTCGGTTTGGCAAAATTCGTTTTGCGAAGCGCCGAACATCTTGGGATTTTAAAAGTTGAAGATAATGCAATTCTGCTGATTCAGATCAGGTTTGATCAGGATTTACGGGACCCAAAGGAAGCAAAAATTCCAACCGATATCAAAATCCAGAAGAAGGAGCTGGACATGGCGATGACGATCATCGACCAACTTACCGAAAAATTCGAACCTGAAAAATACAAGGACACCTATAAGGACGAATTGATGAAACTGATCAATAAGAAAGCTGCCGCCGCAAAAGGGAAGAAGGTTCCCGAAAAAGAAGACACTAAGCCGCGTACCAAGAAAAGCAAGGACGACGACGATTTATTGGCACAACTGAAGGCGAGTCTGGAGGCAATAAAGAACTAGTATGGCACTCGAAAAATACAACGCCAAACGCGATTTTAAAAAAACGAAGGAGCCAAAAGGCGTAAAAAAAGCGTCTAAAGGTGCCCTTCGTTTTGTGGTTCAAAAGCACGCTGCATCGCGGTTGCATTATGACTTTCGCCTCGAAATTGACGGTGTACTGGTAAGCTGGGCGGTACCTAAAGGTCCGTCGGCCAATCCTGCCGATAAGCGCCTCGCCATGCAGACCGAAGACCATCCGATGGATTATATTGACTTTGAAGGAACAATTCCCAAAGGACAATACGGTGGCGGAACCGTAATGGTGTGGGACATTGGCACCTACCACGCCGAAGGCAACGAAGATATTAAAAAAGATAACGGGCTGATGAAAAAGCAGCTGGCAGACGGCTCTATTAAAGTCACGCTTAATGGTGAAAAGCTCAAAGGGTCATGGCACCTGATCCCGATTAAAAGCAAAGACGATGGGAAGCCGTGGCTGATGATGAAAGCCAAGGACGAGCATGCCGATGCGAAGAAGGAATATGGAGGGCTATCGGTTTTGACAGGCCGAGATCTGGATGAAATAGCATCAGGGAACAACGTGTGGCAGTCCAATAGGGATGCAAAAGGAACATCTGACGAAGCCGAATCTCAGGATGAGGATGTCAGCGGATTTTCACCTGATGACTTAGCGGAAGCAGTTAAATTATCCGAATTTCCATCCTGGACACCGATGCTTGCGACACTTGCAGATGAACCTTTTGACAACACAGAGTGGATATTTGAAACCAAATTCGACGGCTACCGTGCATTGGCTGAAATTAATCAGGGAAAGGTGCGGCTTGTTTCACGCAACGGAAATACCTTTAGTAAATATCCGGAGATTAATGCAGAACTTGAAAATATAGGCAACGATGTAATTCTCGATGGCGAAATAGTGGCTGAGGATAGCAAGGGAAAAAGCTGGTTCCAGTGGCTGCAGTATCGCGGCGAAAAGAAGCGAGGTACATTAAAGTTTTACGTGTTTGATATTCTATATTTTAACGGCTTCGATCTGCGCAAACTCGACCTGTTGCTGCGAAAGAAGATTCTGCGGGCGGTATTGCCAAAACTGGATCACATTATTTATTCTGAACATACGGTGGAAAAAGGTTTGGAAGCGTTTTCAGAAGCAGAGAAAAGCGGCGGCGAGGGCGTTATTGCCAAAAAAGCATCGTCAAAATATGCTATGGGTAAGCGCAGTAAAGACTGGCTGAAGATTAAGACCGAAAAACAACAGGAAATGGTTATCGGCGGTTTTACGGAGCCGCAGGGCGGACGCCACGGTCTCGGGGCGCTCCTCTGCGGATATTATGACGGCAAGACGTTAAAATACTCCGGAAAGGTAGGCAGCGGCTTCAGCGATGCGGTTTTAAAAGATCTGCGGTCGCAGCTCGATAAGCTCGAACGAAAATCGGCGCCCTTTTCAGATCCGCCCAAAGAGGCGGATGTACATTGGGTAACGCCAAAATTGGTTGCGCAGGTAAAGTTTTCAGAACTCACTGAAACCAACGCAATGCGGCATCCGGTATTTCTGGGTCTCCGTGAAGATAAAAAGGCGAGCGAGGTGACACTTGAGCTCCCGCAGGTCGAAGCCGATGAGGTACCAGGAAGCGTTACCGACAAGCCGCAAGCTGCCAGAAAGGTTTCGAAATCTAAAGCAAAACCCGCAAAGAAAGCCGTGGTGAAGCAGAAACTGCCAAAGCTCTCGGTAGCAAAAGCAAAGAATCTTTCGGATAAAGTCGAATTCACTAATATCGATAAAGTGTTCTGGCCTTCAGAAAAGCTTACCAAAGGCGATGTCATTTCTTATTACGATGCTGTCGCTGAGTATATTTTGCCATATCTTAAAGACCGACCGCAATCGCTGCGAAGGACGCCAAAAGGCATCAAGGATCAGGGTTTTTTTCAAAAAAATGTGGCAGGAATGGTTCCAAAGTGGATCAAGACGCGCAAAATAAAATCGGAATCGAAAGAAGAACCCATTGAATACCTGCTTTGTCAGGACAAAGATTCACTGCTGTTTCTGGCGAACTGGGGCTGTATTGAGCTCAATCCGTGGAGCAGCCGCGTGGGCTCGCTTAATAATCCCGACTATATCATTTTTGATCTCGATCCGAAAGATGCGCCTCTCGAAAATATCATCCTGACGGCACAAAAGGTGAAGGAAGTCCTGGACAGGCTGAGTGTGCCAGGATATATTAAAACGTCAGGAGGAAACGGTCTTCATGTTTTTATACCGGTGAAGCCAAAATACACATACGAGCAAACCCGGAACTTTTCGCATCTTGTGAGTCAGATGGTACACCGCGAATTGCCCGACATTACCAGCCTGGAGCGTATGCCTGACAAGCGTAAAGGGAAAGTTTATCTCGATTTTCTTCAAAACGGAAAAGGCAAAACAATGGCCAGCATATATTCGCTGCGTCCGAGGGAAGGAGCTGGCGTAAGTACGCCGCTTGCGTGGGATGAAATTGATGAATCGTTCGACATAAAGAATTACAACATCTTTACAATCTTGCCACGTTTACACGAAAAAGGCGATCTGTGGAAAGGGATTTTTGATGACTCGATCGATCTTAAGCAGGTGCTTGCCAACCTGTAATTTTAAATCCTGCAAATTTATCCTAAAACCTTATAACGGATCGCGGCACGTAAATCATAGCTTTACCGCTACTAATTTAAACTCCAAAAATTATGAAGAAGCCAATAAGCCCGAAGACACACGCCATTATGGATTATGTAATGGCAGGGACCTTACTTGCAGCACCAAAATTACTGGGAAGCAGCAGCAGTATGTGTAAGACATATGGTGCTGTGGGACTCGGAATTTTAGGCCAGAATGCGTTCTCGGATACACCTGCCGCCATAAAACGTGCCATCCCACTAAATATTCACAAGCACGCTGACACGGCGATCCTGGCCGGACTGGCACTGTGCACGCTTACGAAAGCGATCAGAAATGATAAAAAAGCGCTGGGAGTCCACGTAGGTTTGCTGGCGCTCCTGACCACACAGTATTTACTAACGGATTTTAAAGCAAATCCCGCAAGTTAGAAAAAGCCGCATACGCGGCTTTTTTAATGGCTTTTATTCGGGAATGTTAAATCCGTCGCGATCGTTTTCCGAATGATATTTACGGGAGATTTCACTGAGTCGCGCCAATCGCACTTGCTTCTGATCTTTCGCCTTTCGTTGCTCTTTATGAAGTTTATCGTTGTGTTTTTTAATATTGCGCGCGTTGTTTCGGCCCATTGTTACACTTTTAAGTGGCCCCGGTTTTCCCCGGTGGCTATGCGTTTGATATGAGTTTTGCTGAACCCGAATTGCCTGACGATCATTTTAGGTCTCGCCGTGCGCTTTGAGTGTTAAGCATTCACTTTCGGAGCTGTGAGTTTTTGCCATATATTTACTTTTCCTTTGATGCGGTAGCTGTGCATTCACAACCCTGAAGTAGCGGTCTATAGAGCCAACTGCTACTCATTATATAAATGCCTTGCCAGTCGCTCATCCCGTTCATAGATGTCGTCATAGAAGCTTACGCGCCCGTCGTCATCGGCTACAGCTGTAAAATACGCAATATATACGGGCACTTTCCTATTTAATGGGTAGCTTTTTTCGGTACCCGAATGCATTGCCGCATCGATCTCTTTCGGTGTCCAGTTCTTATCGTCCTCAAGGAGCTTGATAGCCAGTTCACGCGCCTTCTCCACCCGGACGCAACCGTGGCTCAGTGCGCGCTCATCCTGATTGAAAAGGCTTTTTGCCGGTGTGTCGTGCAGGTAGATGTTGTTGGAATTCGGGAACATAAATTTTACCAATCCAAGCGAATTATTCCTGCCGGGTCGTTGCCGTACGCGCTCGTCATGCCATTCCATATTGTGCTTTTGCAAATAATTCGGATCCCTTTCAATGGCCGGCAAGATTTCATTTTGAAGAATGCTGTTGGGTACATTCCAATAGGGACTAAAAACAAGGTAGCTGATTTTACCGCTAAAAATTACCGTTTTGTTGAGTTCTTTCCCTACAACAACCTTTGATTCGAGTGCCGTTTTGCCGTTGTCGACATACTGCATTTTAAATGATGGAATATTTACCATGATATACTCTTCATTTTTAACCAGGTCAGGGCTAATCCAGCGGCAGCGCTCCATATTCACAAGAATCGTCTTAATTCGCAACTCGACCGGCACATTCAGATCCTGAAGTACAACCGGGCCCACGATGCCGTCGGTCGTGACGCTGTGGTTTTTTTGCCATAATTTCACTGCTTCGACCAAGTCATCATCATATTTGGTGCTGCCGTTATCATTATCCAGGTCACCCGAAATATATAGGCGTTTTCGCAACTGTGCGACAGCTGGCATATCGTCGCCGGGATTAATTACTTTTTTACCTTCAGGCAGCGTGATCGTGCCCCAGCCGCCATTATCGCGAATTTTTCGGAAACGATGCAAAGCTGTCCTAAGATTGTAATACATAGGATAAATAGCATCTTCATCTTTGTTTATAAGATCTTCATCTTTCATTAGCTCATCGAGATAATCGACAAGTGATTTTTTAGCGCGCGGCAGGTACCAGCCCATCTGCTTGCTTTTTTGTGGATCGATTCCAGCATAAACTTTATCGGCGTAATAAAAGTACATCGAGCTGATCAGCAAATCGTTGCTCAGATCAGGCTTTTTGCCGTTTTTTGAAAAAATGGATTCATATTTATCGGAATAGGGAAGTGATCCTGTGACCCCTTCAGTACCAAGTTTACGGGCTTTGTCGTATAATACTTCGGCAAATTCATTGCGCCCGCCGGTATCATACCACACTAACTTGTTTTCATGCTTTGCGTATAGCGCGTGAAGTTCGTCTTGGTATTCCTTAAAGTCCGGATGCTGCTCAAAAAACGCAATTAACTTTAAGCTGTCAACCACAAATTTGTCTGAATTTAATTCTTTTTGCTTTTCTTTTTCCGATTTACAGGACGCGAGCGAAAAGATCAGTAGGATGAAAATCCCGATCCGTGAGATAGTAGTATACATTTTTGCAATTTTTGGTGTAGAAAATTCTGTTTTATGTAAAAATAAGAAACTGCAGTTGTTGTCAGGCTGCTATTTCATAAACATTAACAATTATAAAAGAGGCCAACTGCTCCGTCGAAAGTTTCCGGGCGCTTTTGCGATGGTAGGGTGTCGGGCTATGTTTTTTTTACTAAATTTATGCGAATATAAATCTAAAACATTACACTATGAGTTGTCAATTCTCTATACATTATCCGCGACCAAAAGACCATCTTGTCTCACAACTTCAGGATGCGATGCGTAAAACAAACGGCCAGTTCCAGGGCGACACCACGAATGGGATTTTTAGTGGCAATACTCCGGTTGGCGGCTTCAGCGGTAGCTATACCATAGATGGCGATAATATCAATGTCACTATAGATAAAAAACCATGGCTCGTGAGTTGTGGCAGGATCGAGAACGAAATCAATAATTACTTAAATCAGGGAACGGCATAGTCTGGTACAGAAGCAGGACGCGCCATTTGTTCGTGGCGGAAGGATCCCGGGGATGCGCAGGTATAATCTTCAAAAATGAGTGAAAAGTACAGTCCACGATGTATCATCTTTGATTGCGACGGCGTGCTTGTTGACAGCGAGCCGATAGGGATCCGGGCGCTTCTGGATATGGCGGCTGCGCACGGCTTTATAATGTCTTACGAAAAAGCTGTCGCTGTTTTTAAAGGATGGTCTTTGCGCGCGCAGTTCGACTACATTCAAAAAATAACTGGCAAACCCCTTCCTGATAACTTTGAAGAAGCTTATCGCGAATACAGTTTCACTTTGCTTAGGGAAACAATAACACCCATCCCAGGTGCGGCATCATTTATTGAACGTTTAAAAATCCCGTACTGTGTCGCTTCAAACGGTCCTCCTGAAAAAATGAAAATCACACTTTCCAAATGCGGACTTGCTGATTACTTTACCGATAATATTTATAGCGGATATCAGATCGGAAAATTTAAACCCGACCCGGCGTTATTTGAATATGCCGCCAGGGACATGGGCTTTATTGCCAGCGACTGTCTTGTGATTGACGACAGTGATGCCGGGGTGCAGGCCGCGATGCAGGGTAATTTTCCCGTATTGCATTTTAATCCTGACGGTCAAACGGAGATTTTAAAACATCATGTTCCCGTAGTGACTGGTTACCACGATATAATTGGGTTATTGAATGGAAAAGTCTTTAAGACCGGGTAATTTTGCAACCGTTATTAATCAGGATATAACAATTCGCTTGCCTGCAAGGTGTAAATTTGGAATAAACTTTTAAAATTAGAAATCATGAAAAAGATAGTAAAAACCAGCGTCGTTGCCGCACTCGCATTAACGTTCGGGATATTAACCTCTTGTAAGGACAATAACACCAATAACGATGAGATGAACGACGGAACAACTGAAATGGAAGTGACAACAGAAGAAGAACTTACAACTACTGCCACTGACACTTCACTGCAACGTACCGAATCGAATCAGCCTGGTGTGACAAGCGGAGAAATGGAGCAGGTTCCATAATGTAAATCAGCAATTTATAGACCCGGCAACCGCCGGGTTTTTTTATGGCTGCCGCACCAGACTTTTATGGATGTATGCCCTCACTCCGGCGGTGGTGGTGATGTGCAGCCAATGGTTTGACTGCCCGAGCACCGACAACTTGTCACCGGCCGTGGCCGTTGCAATAGTAGCGTATGAGGTACCAGGTCCAAGCCGCAAATTCGCTTTAGCTCCTGTTACGGTCGCCTGCATGCTTTCGAACTGGCGTTCTAATTTTGCTGCTGAAAGTGACGGTGTCTGGTATATAAAAGGCAGCGGATCTACTGCGCCACTATAGCCTTTATAAATACCGAAGTGCAGATGTGGCTTTCCTCCTGCAGCATTTCCGGTAGAACCTACAAATCCTAAAGTGTCACCTTCTTTTGTCCGATAGCCTGAGCTAACGGCAATGCTGTCGAGGTGCGCATAGTAAAGTGAGTAACCCAATGAGCCAATACGAAGCCAGACCTGCTTTCCTCCAAGCCCGCGGTTGCCTGTGTTGCTAACGATGCCATCGGCCACTGCCACCACAGGTGTTCCCCGTGCTGCAAAAATATCGACTCCTTCATGGCTGCGGCGACCGCCGTCGCGCTCATAACCCCAAAAACTTTGAATCGCAGCGTTGCCTTTTCCCGCAACCGGAAATTTGAATACTGGTTCTTTATTCACAAGAAGCGTAAATCTTCCTGAAGCTGAAATTTCCGGCTGCACAATGACTTTATATTTTCCGGTTGCTTCAACACCGTATTCAACTTTAAATTGTTCAGGATCATTGGTCAGTACGTTTGCCGGGGACGATTTGTTCAAATCATAAATATCGATAAATACTTCGGCGGAATCACGCTCGATAGCCACCGTGAGTTTTTCTCCTTCTGCCAATGTCACCGTATAAGAA
>CAZLWZ010000047.1:0-8833 GCA_964563275.1 uncultured Flavobacterium sp. | reverse complement strand
GGGTTTTAATCCATTTTCCATCAGGCTGATGATACAGGATCCGGTCGTGCAAACGATTCGCCCTGCCCTGCCAGAACTCGACCTCTGTAGGCCTGACCAGAAATCCTCCCCAGTGCTTTGGTCTTGAGATCTTCTTTCCTGCAGTTGCGCTTTTAAGCTGCTCAAGCCGTTCTTCGAGAATATTTCTCGATTCTACCACCTCGCTCTGATCGGAAACTATTGCGCCGAGTTGGCTACCGACCGGCCTGCTGTGGAAATAAGCATCCGACACTTCTTCGGAGGTTCGTTCAGCAATTCCCTTGATGATCACCTGCCGTTCCAGCGAGGGCCAAAAAAAGGACAGGCAAACTTTGGGATTATTCGCGATTGCTTTTCCTTTGTCCGAATTATAATTTGTAAAAAAGATAAAGCCTTCGTTAAGAAGTTGCTTTAGCAGTACCACACGCGTTCTTGGGAAACCATCTTGGCCCACAGTAGCGACTGTCATTGCGTTTGCCTCTATGTCGCCTGCAAGTTGTTCGGTTTCATGGAACCATGAGCTGAAGAGCTCCAGCGGATCCTGCGGAAGATCGGCATCGGAAAGTTCGCTTTTCTCATAGGATCGGCGATAGTGGCTTAAATCTTTCATTACACTTTTTTTACAAATTTAGGATTTATACATCAAATGAACGCCCGTCGTCGGCAAGCCAAACATCGGGAAACACTGTTTGGGCTTCCTGCCGAAAAACATCGATATCATCATATCGCGTGGAATAATGTCCCAGAATCAATCGTTTGACCTTGGCCTTCGCTGCAATGGCCGCAGCCTCGCGAGCGGTTGAGTGCATGGTTTGTAAAGCCAGTTTCTGTTCCGAATCCAGGAATGTGCTTTCGTGGTACAAAGCATCGGCACCTTCGATAATCGGAACAATATCTTCATTATATACCGTATCGGAGCAATAGGCATAACTCTTTGGCTTTTCTGCTTCAAAAGTCACAAGTTCGTTTTTGATGATGCTTCCGTCGTCGCGCGTAATATCTTTGCCGAGAACAATGTTCCTATAGTAGCATTTATCGATACCATAGCTCTCTGCTGCTTCGAGGTTTAATTTTCTCAGTCCGATTTTTTCCTGAAACAGAAAGCCGTTTGTGTAGATCCTGTGTCTCAACGGGATTGTGCGCACCGTTACCTTTTCATCTTCATATATCAGCTCACTTTCATCCGATTGCAGTTCATGGAAGTAAAGGCCGTAATTTGTCCACGAATTTGATAGACGTAGCTGTAATGTAATTACGTCCTTGATGCCTTTCGGTCCGTAAATATGCAGATCGGATGTACGGTTTAAAAGCATAAATGTTGATACTAAACCAATTAAGCCATAAAAGTGGTCACCGTGCAGATGCGATATGAAAATGTGGTTGATTCTGGAAAACTTAATCTTGTTTTTGCGCAGCTGCGTTTGAGTACCTTCAGCGCAGTCAATCAGGAACAGACGGTTTTTAATTTCCAGGACCTGGGAAGTAGGATTGCTGAATGTACGCGGCGTGGCGGCATAGCAGCCGAGAATCGTCAGTTTCAAAGGAAGGTTTTTAAAGGTCTAAAATCCGAGGTCGCGCTGAATCTCATCCATCTCGATCATGTCGTGGGCCTCCAGGATTGTTGGCACGACTACCAGATCTTCGGAAATATCATTAAAATCGGCATCGGCGACAATTATGAAAGATTTACTGGCATTGCGGTGGTGGTCGGACAAGTCACGAAACGAATTGATATCGCCTTCAGAAAGACCATCGTAAGCAAGAAGATCGACAATGATGTTATTCTTTTCAAACGACTTGTATTCGGCAGTAATTTTAGCCAGAAATGCTTGTAAATCACCTTGAGTATCTTTGATTAGGGTCGTGTTTTCGCGGGTTTCGACTTTCATAGCTTGATTTTTTTAAGGCAGATGCTAAGGTACGAAAAACACGTCGACACGACAAAGGCCTGCAAATTAAATTCGCCTACTGAATTTTCGACGCCAGAAGATAAATCACGGCCATCCGGATCGCAACCCCGTTCTCGACCTGGTTTAATATTACCGATTGCCCGGAATCGGCTACGTCGCTCGTGATCTCAACACCACGATTGATAGGGCCTGGATGCATGATCACAATTTCTTTATCAAGCGAATCGAGCAGCTGTTTATCAATGCCAAATTGTTGTGAATATTCTCTCGTCGATGGAAAGTAGCTGACTTCCATCCGTTCATTCTGTACCCGAAGCATGTTTGCGACATCGCACCATTCCAGTGCTTTGCGGAGATTTGATTCGACGGTCACGCCCAGCGACTCAATATGTTTCGGAATCAATGATTTTGGTCCGCAAACCTTTACCTGCGCCCCCTGCATCTGCAATGCATAGATGTTTGACAAAGCAACGCGCGAATGTAATATATCACCAACAATTACAACTTTTTTACCTGCCACTTCACCTAATCTTTCGCGGATAGAGTAGCTGTCCAGGAGCGCCTGCGTTGGATGTTCGTGCGCCCCATCGCCGGCGTTAATGATACTTGCTTTTACATTTTGCGCCAGAAAATAAGCCGCGCCCGGATTTGCGTGCCGCATCACTACCATGTCGACTTTCATCGACAGAATATTGTTTACGGTATCGATCAAAGTCTCTCCTTTTTTGACTGATGATTGCGCCGCAGAAAAACTGATCACATCGGCGGACAGCCTCTTTTGCGCGAGTTCAAACGAAAGTTTGGTGCGCGTGCTATTTTCAAAAAATATATTGGCTATCGTAATGTCGCGTAATGAGGGTACTTTTTTGATCGGACGATTGATGACTTCCTTAAAGTGATCTGCGGTTTCAAAAATTAAATCGATATCATTTCTATTGATATACTTGATTCCCAATAAATGATTTACGCTAAGTTCGCTCATTCTGCAGTGGTGTTATTAATTAGGTAAACCCCGTCCTGGCCATCATTCTCCCGCCAGCTTACAACGACTTTTTCATTGTTGATGGCATCCACCTGACGTCCTCGATAATCTGGCTGGATAGGCAAATGCCGGCTAAACCTTCGGTCGATCAACACCAGCAGTTCTATTCCCGAAGGACGGCCAAACGATTGAATGGCAGTTAAAGCCGATCGGATGCTCCGGCCGGTGTAAAGAACATCGTCTATAAAAATTACATTTTTATCCTCGACGATAAAGTCGATTTTAGTTTTATTGGCTTCGAGAGGTTTGTCGCCGCGTCTGAAATCGTCACGAAAGAAGGTGATGTCGAGATAGCCGAGTATTATGTTACTGATCTTATACTCCTGTTCGAGCAGTTGCTTAAGGCGTTCGGCGAGGAAAACACCGCGCGGCTGGATCCCTACGAATATCGTGTTTGTGAAGTCCTGATGCCTCTCAATCAGTTGGCACGCCAGTCGGTTTAAAATGATATTGATTTCATTAGCCGACAGCAATACTTTATGGCTCATAATCGTGCTTTGGTGTGTAAAAATAGATAAAATTTTTTGATCCCTGTCATGCCTGTTTCCTGACGCGATTACATTATTATAATTGTATAATATTGACTTGCAAAATTGTAATGACATCTATGTTAATAAAATGCATTTTTATAGATGTTATTAAAAATCTAAACCTAACCTCATGAAAAAGTTCGCACCAAAGTTTTTATTGATTTTTATTCTCTCACTTACGCTGACAAGTTGTGAACTTCTTGGCGATATCTTTCAAGCCGGTATGGCTATCGGTATTTTTCTCGTAGTTGCGATTATCTTGTTGATTTGGTGGATAGTACGAAAATTGCGCCGATAATAATATAAAAAAATCCGCTTCGATCAGGAAGCGGATTCTTTATTACGAATACATTTTCTTTCTCAGTTCCTGAACCTTTTCATCATCCAGGTAATCATCGAAAGTCATGTAGCGATCGATGGCGCCTTTTGGTGTTAGTTCCACTACCCTATTACCAACAGTTTGCGCAAACTCATGGTCATGCGTGGTAAAAATAACAGAGCCTTTGAAGTTCTTAAGTGAATTATTGAAGGCCGTGATCGATTCCAGATCCAGGTGGTTCGTTGGCTCGTCAAGCATCAGTATATTTGCTCGCTCCATCATCATCCTCGAAAGCATGCAACGCACTTTTTCGCCTCCTGACAATACGCGGCTTGTTTTCAAAGCCTCTTCTCCTGAGAAAATCATTTTACCTAAAAAACCTCTGATGTAAACCTCGTCACGTTCTTCCTCGGTTTTTGCCCATTGTCGTAACCAATCAACAAGCGTGAGGTCGTTTTCAAAGTATTCGTGATTGTCAAGCGGAAGATATGCCTGATTGGTAGTGATACCCCAGTCGAAATTTCCCGCATCTGCTTTTTGCTTACCGTTCAAAATTTCATAAAAGGCGGTGGTCGCCCGTGAATCTTTTGAAAACAAAACAATTTTGTCGCCCTTGGCCATGTTTAAATCGACATTGGTAAACAAAACATCGCCTTCAACCGATGCGCTAAGTCCCTGCACGTTCAGGATTTGATCGCCTGCTTCGCGTTCCTGTTCAAAAATTATCGCAGGATATCGACGGCTGGAAGGTTTTATTTCCGAGATATTTAATTTGCTTATCATTTTCTTTCGCGAGGTCGCCTGTTTTGATTTGGCTACGTTGGCGCTGAAACGGCGGATAAACTCCTCGAGCTCCTGCTTCTTCTCCTCGGCTTTCTTGTTCTGCTGTGCACGCTGCTTGGCCGCAAGCTGGCTCGACTCATACCAGAATGTATAATTACCCGAATAATGGTTGATCTTACCAAAATCGATATCGGAAATATGCGTACAAACCGCATCGAGGAAGTGACGGTCGTGCGATACCACGATCACCGTATTTTCATAATTTGCCAAAAAGTTTTCAAGCCATGCAATGGTTTCAAAATCGAGGTCGTTCGTAGGCTCATCCATGATCAGCACATCGGGGTTGCCGAAAAGTGCCTGCGCAAGAAGCACCCTAACTTTAAGCTTATTATCGAGATCGCCCATCAACGTATAATGGTATTCCTCATTAATGCCCAGGTTTGAAAGCATCGCCGCCGCATCCGAGTCGGCGTTCCAGCCGTTCATCTCCTCAAACTGCACCTGAAGTTCCCCTATCCTGTCGGCGTTTTTATCGTTGTAGTCCAAGTAAAGCTCGTCCATTTCCTTCTTTATGGCAAAAAGGACTTTGTTTCCCATCATCACTGTTTCAAGCACCGTATGCTCGTCGAACATGTTGTGGTTTTGGTTCAGTACTGACATACGCTTGCCCGGCTCAAGGTGTACATGCCCCGACGTTGGATCCATATCACCGGCAAGAATTTTTAAGAAAGTTGATTTTCCGGCCCCGTTTGCTCCGATCACACCATATATATTCCCGTGAGAAAAAACTGTGTTGACTTCATCGAATAATATTCGTTTACCAAACTGGACCGACAAATTATTTACTGATAGCATTATTATTTTTTTGCAAAAGTAAAAAATATAACCCGACTTACAAGACCGCTGCTGCGCTGCAAATAGGTCATCCTGTTAATTAACGCGCTGTTAACAGCTATTATCGCTTTAACCGAATATTTTTGACACCTATGCCTATTAATATGTCGATTATAAAAACGGCTGTGTTGCCCGTCTTTGCAACACTAATAACCCTGACGTCGTGCAGCCAGAAATACGCAAAAGATGATTTTCAGGCTTTTTTTGGCGGTGAGATAGCGAACCCGACTAAGCGATACGTGCTGTTTTGTAAAGACAATGAAGTACTGGACACGATTCCGCTAAAGGACGACAATACTTTTTTTATAGCATTTCGTGCGCTTGAACCCGGTCTGTACACATTTCGTCATGATCCGGAATATCAATATGTCTACTTCAACAAGAATGACAGTCTGATGGTCAACATCAATTCACGCGACTTTGATGAGTCGATCGTGTTCTGCGGTCGTGGCGATAGGAAAAACAATTTCCTGATGGAACTTTACCTTCGTAACGAACGGGCCAAAAACGATTTGTACCCGATGCTGGACAAAGATGTTAATTCGTACACCAGGCATATCGACTCGGTTTATAACGCCAACAGGAACTTCTATAACAGGCATAAAGAAAAATATAACTGGGAAGCCGGATTCGACTTTTATGCCAGGGCGATGCTCGATTTCAATTATTACACTCAAAAAGAAATCTATCCACGCGTACATTATGCGCGGACGGGCAACCGCGTGAAACTGCCCGAGGATTTTTACGATTTCCGTGACAGGATCGATTTTAACGATGCATCGCTGGCGTCGTACGCGCCTTTCTTGTCGTACGTCTCGAATATGCTGAATAACCTTGCGGCTGTGCCCGATTCAAACGAAATGAATCAGGTGGAGACCGAACTGCAAAATAACCTGAACAAGCTGTACATTGCCGACACGCTGCTTAAAAGCCCAAAGATCAAGAATACAATACTGAATTCAATCGCATTTAATTACCTGCTCGAGGACCAGAACAGTATCAACAATCAGAAATTTTTGGATACATATCGAAAATTATCGACCGATGCCTCAAGCAAAAATGAGATCCTCAAAGTGGGCCGTGCAATTGCGGCGCTCCGGCCAGGCCGCCCGCTGCCTAAAGTAGAATTTGTCACCTTATCTGGAGAGCACATCACTTCAGATGCGCTTTTGACAGATAAAACGATTATCTACTTCTGGACCGAAAATATGCATTCTCACTTTATAGCGGCAAGCAAAAAGGCTTTGGCCATTAAGGCGGCACATCCCGGTTATGAAGTCGTGGCAGTCAATCTGGACCACAATCAGGAGAAATGGCAGAAAACCCTTAGCGGTTACAATGTTCCCGGTATAACTCAGGTACAGGCGCGCGACTTTGAGGATATCACTGGGAAGTGGGCGATCATTAAGATCCACCGCACTTTCATTATCAACGACGACGGGACTGTAAAAGACGCGTTCACTAACTTGTTTGATGCCGATTTCTCTCAGCGGCTACAGCAACCCGGCGGTTTAAAATAAAAAAATGCCTCGCGTGAGGCATTTCATTATTCTTGTTTATTTCCTTTTTCAAAATCGGCTACGAACTGCGCCAGTCCGATATCGGTCAGTGGATGCTTTAAAAGCCCCAGAATCGCCGACAAAGGTCCGGTCATAACATCGGCACCAATCTTAGCACAATTTACGATATGCATTGTGTGCCTTACCGAGGCGGCGAGGATTTCAGTTTCAAAACCGTAATTGTCATAAATCTGTCGGATTTCCTCAATCAACGCAAGACCATCGGTTGAAACATCGTCAAGCCTTCCGATGAACGGTGAAACATAACTCGCTCCTGCTTTTGCTGCCAGGATTGCCTGCCCTGCCGAAAATACAAGCGTGACATTGGTCTTGATTCCGCGGTCCGAAAAATATTTTGCAGCCATGACACCTTCCTTGGTCATAGGTAATTTAACCACGATTTGATCATGCAGTTCCGAAAGTTCTTCACCTTCACGAATCATTCCGTCATAATCAAGCGCATTCACCTCGGCACTGACATCGCCATCGACAAGGTTGCAGATATCGACATAGTGCTTCAGTATATTGTTCTTGCCGGTAATGCCCTCCTTCATCATCAGCGACGGGTTGGTCGTAACGCCGTCAAGCACCCCAAGGGATTGTGCAGCTTTAATTTCGTTCAGGTTGGCAGTGTCAATAAAAAATTTCATTGTCTATTTATTTGTTGTTATTTTTTGGGCGTTCCCCTCGCCTACTCGGGTCAGGCTGTACGCAGTGCGCGGCACTTTGCTTCCATCCTTAACGCGGCCGGCAGGTAGTGCAAAACTACAATTTATATATTGAATATTTTTGAACATTTCCCATTGTGCCTCCTCGAAATGGCAACTGATATTAAACCGGCTATGTCCGATAGTTAAACCACTTCAGAAGCCGACTGGTTTTTTTGCCGTTATAGAATGTAAGGGTAGAAATCTTAAACGATCACGTGAAGTGACAAGCTGCATAATTATAAATTATAATGCTTCATCAGCATTTTTTCGTAAACCCTGTCCGGCAGGATGCGTTTTAATACGATCGAAAATTTTTGCATAAAAGCGCCAACTTTATAATGTATATCCGGATTTTCGGTATTGATTATCCGATAAATGCATTGCGCCATCTGCGACGGGTCGCTTCCCGAATCGACATGCTCGTTCATTGTTCGCAACGTCCCGCCGTAAGTAGCTTCATAAGGCGAACCGCTAATCAAAGGGGCGTGAAACCGACCAGCGGCAATATTGGTGGCGAAATCGCCGGGCGCCACGTTTGTGATCGCAACGCCAAATGGCTTTACCTCCATACGCAGCGCTTCGGTAATCAGTTCGAGAGCGCCTTTCGACGCCGAATACACACTTCTGAATGGCAATCCCATATACCCCGCGATCGACGTTATATTGATAATCAATCCTGAATGCTGCGAGCGCATTTGCGGCAAAACAGCCTTCATTACCTCAATAGGGCCAAAAAGATTTGTTTCGAAATTGTTTTTGATTTCAACCGCGGGGATTTCTTCCAGGGGGCCGGTAATTCCGATACCTGCATTATTAATGACCACGTCTATGCGTCCGCGTTCGGCAATCAATAGCGCGACGGCAGCGCGAATAGTGTCGGTATTTCGCACGTCGAGGGCGAGCAGCGGAAATTGAGAACCGCTGATTCGGTCGGGATTTCGGCTGGTGCCGTACACGATATAGCCCTTGCTGTGAAGGTACTCGCCTACTGCTTTACCTATACCCGAGGAGGCTCCGGTAATTAAAACTACTTTAGACAATGGCTCGAGGTTTAAAAAGATTACTTCA
>CAZLWZ010000046.1:0-8859 GCA_964563275.1 uncultured Flavobacterium sp. | reverse complement strand
AGGGCATTGACGCGTTCAGCATTCTCGCGCTTACTTTTACCAACAAGGCGGCACGGGAAATGAAAAAAAGGATTTCCGATATTGTCGGTACCAATGAAGCCAAGAACTTATGGATGGGAACTTTCCACTCGGTTTTTGCGCGGATTTTACGCGCCGAAGCCGATAAACTTGGCTACCCGTCGAACTTCACGATTTACGATACTCAGGATTCCGTACGACTCATTTCATCGATCATAAAAGAAATGCAACTCGATCGGGATGTTTATAAGCCGAAACAAGTATTGGGGCGAATATCGTCGTATAAAAACAGTTTGATAACCGTAAAGGCTTATTTTAATAATCCGGAACTTCAGGAAGCCGATGCGATGTCGAAGAAGCCGCGACTAGGCGAAATTTATCAGAATTACGTCGAGCGATGTTTTAAGGCCGGCGCAATGGATTTTGATGATTTACTGCTAAAGACCAACGAATTGCTGAACCGTTTCCCCGATGTATTGGCGAAATACCAGAACCGTTTCAGATATATTCTGGTTGACGAGTATCAGGATACGAATCATTCGCAGTACCTGATCGTGCGCGCGCTGTCAGATCGGTTTCAGAATATTTGCGTCGTAGGTGATGACGCTCAGAGTATCTATGCCTTTCGCGGCGCGAATATCAACAATATCCTGAACTTTCAGAAGGATTATGATAATGTGCAAACATATCGGCTGGAGCAAAATTATCGATCGACCAAAAATATAGTCGAAGCCGCGAATTCGATAATCGAAAAAAATAAGACCAAACTCGACAAAGTCGTATGGACAGCAAATGATCATGGCCCGAAGATAAAAGTGCACCGGAGCCTGACCGATGGGGAAGAAGGTCGTTTCGTGGCCGGAGAGATTTGGGAGCAGAAAATGCAGCACCAATTAGACAATGGCAATTTTGCAATATTATATCGCACCAATGCACAGTCGCGTGCAATGGAAGATGCTTTGCGGAAGCGCGATATTCCATACCGCATTTACGGCGGCCTTTCGTTCTACCAGCGTAAGGAAATTAAGGATGTACTATGTTACCTGCGTTTGATTCTAAACCCGAAGGATGAGGAAGCGCTGATTCGTGTGATAAACTACCCGGCGCGTGGCATCGGCGATACGACAATTGAAAAACTGACCGTTGCCGCGAATCATTATAAAAGGTCGATATTCGAGATTATGCAGCATATCGACAAAATTGACCTTAAGCTAAATTCGGGTACAAAGAATAGGCTTCAGGACTTTGTGACGATGATTCAGAGCTTTCAGGTGATTAATGAAAATCACGATGCGTTCTATGTGGCCGAACATGTAACGAAGAAAACCGGACTTGTTCAGGAACTCAAAAAGGATGCTACACCGGAAGGAATAGCCCGCATTGAAAACATCGAGGAGTTGCTCAATGGTATAAAAGATTTTACCGAAGGACAAAAGGAGATCGCCGATGCGCGAGGATCACTGGCCGAATTTATGGAAGATGTAGCGCTTGCCACTGATCTGGATAAAGATACCGGCGACGATGACCGCGTTGCATTGATGACGATCCATCTGGCCAAAGGACTCGAATTTCCGTACGTCTTTGTCGTGGGAATGGAGGAAGATCTGTTTCCGAGTGCGATGAGTATGAGTACACGAAGCGAACTGGAGGAGGAGCGGAGGTTGTTTTATGTGGCGCTGACACGTGCCGAAAAGCAGGCTTACTTGACCTATGCGCAATCGCGATATCGCTGGGGAAAGTTGACCGATAGCGAACCCTCGCGTTTCATCGACGAAATAAACGGCGAATATCTCGAATACCTGACCGGCCAGGAATCCAATTATCGTTTTAAACCGATGATTGACAACGATATCTTTGGCGACGTTGATAAATCGAAATTGCGGCTGGCGAAACCTGTCGGCGGCACGCCACCAAAATACATCACAGATAATCACCCAAAGCCTGATCTTAACATCCGCAAATTGAAACCTGTATCATCAAAAAGCGGCGCAAATTTGTTTGATTCAAAGTTAACAGTCGGTAATGTGGTGATGCACGAACGATTCGGGCAGGGCCAGGTCATCAGTCTTGAGGGAGCCGGCGCCGATAAAAAAGCAGAAATTAAGTTTGAAGTGGGCGGAATTAAAAAACTGCTTCTCCGGTTTGCAAAGCTCGATATCATTGGCTAACTTGACATAAATCACCGCTACCGCTATGTCGCAGTTTATCAAAATATATCCGCAAAACCCGAATCCCGCCGCTGTGGCTAAAGTCGTTAAGATTTTGCGCGACGGCGGACTCATAATTTACCCTACTGATACAGTTTACGGTTTGGGGTGCGACATTACCAATTCGCGTGCTTTGGAAAAGATCGCCAAAATTAAAGGCATTAAACTCGACAAAGCTAACTTTTCGTTTGTGTGCCATGACCTGAGTAATCTGTCCGACTATGTAAAGCAAATCAGTACCCCTACGTTTAAGCTGCTAAAAAGAGCATTACCGGGCGCTTATACATTTATTTTGCCGGGCAATAATAATCTGCCACGGGAATTTAAAAAGAAAACGACGGTTGGTATCCGGGTTCCTGATAATTCGATTGCACTTGAAATTGTTCGCCAACTTGGAAACCCTATAGTGTCAACATCGATTTACGATGAAGATGAAGTTCTTGAATATTCCACCGATCCGGAGCTGATTTTTGAAAAGTGGCAGCACCTGGTAGATGCCGTGGTCGACGGTGGATACGGCGACAACCAACCTTCGACTATAATTGATTTATCGGGAGATGAACCTGAAGTCATCCGGGTGGGCAAAGGCGATCCTGATATTTTCTAAGCATGGATTTTAAATAAAAAAAAAACGCCTCCAATTGGAGGCGTTGTATAATAATCTTAATGCGGATTAATTTCGTAATCCTGCTTTCTGATTTTTCATTTCTTTCTCGATCATATCGTAAAACTGGTCGATTTTAGGAAGAACCACAATTCGTGTTCTTCTGTTTGTCGCTCTGTTCTCAGCGGTGTTGTTATCGACAAGCGGAATAAATTCACCTCGTCCTGCAGCGATCAGTTGTTGCGGAGGAACGCCATGATCTTTCGTCAATACACGTATGATTGAAGTCGCACGCTTAACGCTGAGGTCCCAATTGTCAACAAGAATACCATTGCCAATGTACGGAACATTATCAGTATGTCCTTCAACCATACATTCAAAGTTTGGCTTGTTTTTAATCACTTTAGCGACTTTTCCTAACACTTCCTTCGCGCGGTCGTTTACAATATAGCTTCCGCTCTTAAACAGCATTTTGTCGGATATTGAAATAAAAACAACGCCCTTTTCAACATTGATCTCAATGTCTTCGTCGTTCATGCCCACTACGCTCTTCAAACTGGTGACAAGAGCTAATGTCACGCTGTCTTTCCTGGTAAGCGCATCCTGTAAGCGGGTAATTTTAAGGTCTTTTTCTTTCAGACTTTCCAAAGAACGCTCCAGATTTTCAGCGCCTTTCGACGATAACGTAGTGACGTTTCCAACGGTATTTATCAAATCTGAGTTGTTTTTCTTCAGGAATTCGAGTTGACTGGAAACAGCGTCCTTTTCAGCCAGACATGTGTTCAATTTAACTGTGGTCGAATTCAGTAAGTCCTGGATCTCTTTATTTTGTGCTTCCAGCGCAGCAATTTTCTTTTTTGTTCCGCAAGACGTTGACAACAACGCTATGACAGACAAAGCTAAAACGGCTTTTTTCATAAAATTTTTTTTTAGGGTTTCTAGCAAACAAAATTAGAACTAATAAACGTTACTGGAAGGTGCTGGTGCTTAAAAATAAGTTAAAATAGATTACTATACTTACTAATTCTTCTTAAAAAATGAGAAATTATAATATTGTTTACCTTATAATAATTCGTTTTTTGTGGCGACATTCTTTTTAAAGCATTAGCTCTAAACCTTTTGTAAAAAGCGAAATGAGCCTTCACAACGGCAGCAAGATGCCTGGGCTTGCCCTGGGCCAGAAAGCGCAACCCGGCAGCTCCGTCGAGCAGCAGCCTGATAATAAGCACCTTATATAAGTGTGAGGACGGAAGGTTTTTATGAAGCATTAGCAGCGAATTGCGGAAATTCAGATATGTTTTCCGCGGATGTGCCGCATTTAAGGTAGCACCGCCAACATGGTAAACTGTTGAACCAGCTATATAGCGTGTTCTCAGTCCGCAATTAAAGGCGCGCCAGCACAGATCGATTTCTTCCTGATGCGCAAAGAAATCAGCGTCAAAGCCATCTAGCCTCTTAAACACATCACTTCTGATAAACATGCAGGCACCGGAAGCCCAAAAAATATCGATATCATCATCATACTGCTTTTCATCCTGTTCGATGCTTTCAAAGATGCGTCCCCGACAGAAGGGATAGCCGTACTTGTCTATAAAACCGCCGGCGGCACCAGCGTATTCAAAATGATTTTTTCGTTTGAAATCAAGGATTTTTGGCTGAATGATAGCAATATCGGGATTGGCCCCGAAGGCGTGCACAATCGGCTGGAGCCAATTTTCGGTCACTTCAACATCTGAATTAACCAATGCATAAACATCAGCATCAACATAATGCAGCGCTTCATTATAACCTTGCGCAAAACCATAATTTACAGGGTTTTGAATAATTTTTACGCCTGGATAATGATTGGCCAGAAACTGAACAGAGCCGTCAGTCGAAGCGTTGTCGGCCACGTAAATATCGGCGGCTGCCGAATTTTCTACCACCGACGGCAGAAATTTCTTCAGCAATTCAACGCCGTTCCAGTTTAAAATTACGACCGCTATTTTCATTGGTTATCGGTTACAACCTTTTGATAGCAGGGCAGGTCGTCAAGAAAAACATACTTCTGATCATTGTAATCCATCCGGCAATAATAATGTGACTGACCATTGGTTACCATCAGGTACTCCGATTGCAATACCATATTGTATCGTGCGATCTGGTCGAAAGTATTTTGGGAGATCGCTACATTGGGCGCTTTGCATTCTACCAATATGAAAATGGAGCCATCGCTGTTAAAAACTACGCAATCATAGCGACGTACCATGCCGTTAACTTTTAGCAGTTTCTCAACATTTATAAGCGATTTTGGATAATTTTTTTCCTGAATCAGATAACGGACAACATGTTGCCGCACCCATTCTTCAGGGTTTAAAACAACGAACTTTTTACGGACTTCGTCGAAGATCGCAGTTTTATTTTCGCTATTTTTGAACCGGAAAGTGTAGCGGTCGAAGTTAAGTGGCTGCATGCGCAAATATACATTTTTAATTTTCGACTGGTCAGGAATCTTCGCGACCATCTTCAAAACGATACATATATTATATTAAATGGAGGAAGCGGTAAGGATTGTAAATGACATCAAGGCAGGCCGGATTAAGCCGGTTTATCTGCTGATGGGGGAAGAGCCATATTACATCGACAAAATTTCCGATTATATAGAAGAAAACGTTCTTTCAGAAGACGAGAAAAGTTTTAACCAAACAGTTCTGTACGGTCGCGATGTTAGTATCGACGACATCATCAGCACGGCGCGCCGATTTCCAATGATGGCCGAACGCCAGGTGGTAATTGTGCGTGAGGCGCAGGATCTGGTTAAAACAATAGAAAATCTTTACGCCTACGTCGATAATCCAATGCCATCAACCGTTCTTGTGATTTGCTACAAATACAAAACCATCGACAAGCGCAAGAAGTTGCTCAAAAGTTGCATGAAGCACGGCGTCGTCTTTACGAGCAAGAAATTATATGAGGACAAAGTAGCCGATTGGATAAAAAGGGTCCTTGCGGGAAAAGGTTATTCGATTGAACCTAAAGCTGCCGCAATTCTTGTTGAGTTTCTAGGCAACGATCTTGAGAAAATTAGTAACGAACTTGGGAAGCTTCAGATCGTCCTGCCGGCCGGGAGCACGATTACCCCAAAAGTGATCGAAGATAATATCGGCTTTAGCAAAGATTATAATGTATTTGAATTGCGAAACGCGATCGGTGCGCGAAACCAGCTCAAGGCATACCAAATCATCCATTATTTCGCCGAAAACCCGAAAAGCCACCCTGTCCTGATGACAACTGCCCTGATTTTTCAGTTCTTTACACAGTTATTGCAATACCACGGGTTAAAGGACAAAAACCCTAAAAATGTCGCCTCCGTAATAGGCGTATCGCCTTATTTCCTGCGGGATTATGACATTGCGCTGAAGAACTACCCAATGAAAAAAGTCAGCAGTATTATTGCAACACTGCGCGATATCGATATCAAAAGCAAAGGAGTAGGCGCATCGCTGGCTCCGGGCGACCTCATGAAGGAAATGCTTTTTAAAATATTCGCCTAAGCGTGTCTATCTCTTTTTGCCAGCCAGCATTACAACGGCAACAATAGCCAGTAATGCTCCGATGCCTACGCTAAACATCCCGCTGGTATCTTCCTGTCCGAAAATTTCGGCAATTTCAGAGCCAGTTGAGTTCATGCTGTTCACTCCATAGCCGATCAATATAATCCCTACAATCAGCAGGATAATGCTGACGATCCGTTTCGTATCCATATCTAATTAATTTTATCATTTATAAATGTAGGTTTTTTGTTCCGATAATAGTCACCCCGGCGGCAATTTTCCCGACCGACGCTCATGGCTTGTGGTAAATGCGATTGCCCAACTTGAAATATTTCCCGATATTTGCCCTTCGACTAAAAATGCTAACGATGGGGATGAATAAAAACACGATTTTAGGATGGGCGTCTTTCTTGATGATAATGATGGGATTGCTGCTGATTGGCCTTGGAGTGTTCAGGTACAGTGAAATTTCCGGATGGGGTTTTGGGGCAGTTGGTGTTGGATTCCTCGCAAACGCGTGGGTTTTCAGCTCTTTAAAAGGACGGGTTTAACTAACGTAATATCATAAAATATGTCAGACGATAAGAAAGTCATTTTCTCGATGTCAAAGCTGAGTAAGACCTACTCGAGCAGCAACAAACAGGTTCTTAAAGATATATATCTTAGCTTTTTCTACGGTGCAAAAATCGGCATCCTCGGGCTCAACGGTTCCGGAAAGTCTTCATTGTTGAAGATTATTGCCGGAGTCGATAAAAATTATCAGGGCGATGTGGTTTTCGCGCCCGGTTATACTGTGGGATATCTCGAACAGGAACCACAGCTCGACGACACTAAAACGGTGATTGAAATTGTACGCGAAGGCGTCGCCGAGACGATGGCCGTTTTGGACGAGTTCAATAAGATCAACGATATGTTCGGTTTGCCTGAAGTCTACGAAGATGCCGATAAAATGCAGCAGCTTATGGACCGGCAGGCCGACCTACAGGACAAAATCGATGCCTTGAATGCATGGGAAATCGACACAAAGCTCGAAATAGCGATGGACGCTTTACGTACGCCCGAACCTGATACTCCGATTAAAAACCTATCGGGAGGGGAGCGCCGCCGCGTGGCTTTATGCCGATTATTATTACAACAACCCGATGTTTTATTGCTCGATGAGCCTACAAACCACCTCGATGCAGAAAGCGTCCTGTGGCTTGAACAGCATCTGGCGCAGTATGCAGGAACCGTCATTGCCGTCACGCACGACCGATACTTCCTCGACAACGTTGCCGGCTGGATACTAGAACTCGACAGAGGCGAAGGCATCCCGTGGAAAGGAAACTATTCGTCTTGGCTTGAACAAAAGTCGAAACGAATGGAGCAGGAGGAGAAGACAGCCTCGAAACGTCGGAAAACTCTTGAACGGGAATTGGACTGGGTTCGTCAGGGAGCAAAAGGAAGGCAGACTAAACAAAAGGCGCGTCTTCAGAATTACGACAAACTTCTTAACGAGGATCAGAAGCAACTTGATGAAAAACTCGAAATATACATTCCTAACGGTCCGCGTCTAGGGACAAACGTCATTGAAGCTAAAAATGTCGCTAAGGCTTATGGTGACAAATTGTTATACGATAATTTAAATTTCACGCTGCCGCAGGCAGGAATCGTTGGCATCATCGGTCCAAACGGAGCGGGTAAGTCAACGATCTTCAGGATGATTATGGGTGAGGAGGCACCGGATGCGGGATCCTTCACAATTGGTGACACAGTCAAAATTGCTTATGTTGATCAGGCGCATTCGAACATTAGCCCTGACAAAACGATTTGGGAGAATTTTTGCGACGGTCAGGAATTGATTATGATGGGTGGCCGTCAGGTGAATTCACGAGCTTATTTAAGCCGCTTTAATTTCGGCGGAAGCGATCAGAATAAAAAGGTATCGATGCTATCAGGCGGCGAGCGCAACAGGCTGCACCTGGCAATGACGCTGAAGGAAGAGGGCAACGTACTGCTTTTGGATGAACCGACCAACGACCTTGACATTAATACGTTGCGCGCTCTTGAAGAAGGACTCGAGAATTTTGCAGGATGTGCTGTCGTAATTTCGCATGACAGATGGTTCCTGGACAGGATTTGCACGCACATACTCGCATTTGAAGGCAATTCTGAAGTTTATTTCTTCGAAGGAAGCTTCTCGGAATATGAAGAGAATAAAAAGAAAAGACTTGGCGGCGATCTTACTCCAAAGAGGCTTAAATACCGCAAGCTGATCCGCGGTTAGCAGACCGTTGGTCGGTAAAATATCTTACCAGTCCCGGATTCGTCCGGGATTTTTGGTTTTGATAAAAAAAGGTATATTTGGCGCACTTAAACTCACCTATGTATCGGAATCTTCTTATCTTTTTTACTATCCTGACTCTGTCGCATTCAATTTTCGGCCAGGATTTAGAAGTACAATCAAAGAAGATCGACGAACTTAATAATCAGGCTGCTGATTATCTAACCGAGTTAA
>CAZLWZ010000045.1:0-9223 GCA_964563275.1 uncultured Flavobacterium sp. | reverse complement strand
ACGATGTCGTAAACGTGAAAGCGGGTTACGGTCGTAACTTTTTGATCCCACAGGGGTTTGCTCAGATGGCAACACCTTCAGCTAAGAAAATTTTGGCTGAAAACCTGAAACAAAAAGCGCACAAAGAGGCGAAGGTTGTTGAGGACGCTCAGAAACAGGCCGAGGCGATCAAAGCACTTGACATTAAAATATCTGCAAAAGCAGGTGGTGAGAAATTATTCGGATCGATCACCAACATCGATATCGCTGAAGCGCTTGACAAAGCAGGTGTCAGCATCGACCGTAAATACATCACTTCAGGAATCGTAAAGCGTACCGGAAAATACAATGCAAGCGTCCGTTTGCACCGTGACGTGATCGTCGATCTTCCTTATGAAATCGTAGCTGAGCAATAATCGCTTCAGTTTGAAATGAAATCCCGGCGAGAGTCGGGATTTTTTTTTGATATGCATCACATTTAACAGCACCCGGTTGAGACGACGACTAAGAATGATAAGGAGCCGGGAACCTGCTCTTGCCTGTATCTTTGCTCGTTCCTCGCAAAGGATGCCGGCGCGATCAGGGCTAGAGCTAATTCGTCAGATCGAATACCAACTCTAAACTTTAAACTTTCAACTTTCAACTTTCAAACTTTCAACTAACATGAAATACTCCCGCCTCACAAAAGAACAGTTCGAAGAACTGCACCCCGAATTCATAAATTTCCTCGCAGCGCAGTCGATCGACAAAACTGAATGGGACAAACTCAAGACCGAGCAGCCACATGTGGCCGAGCAGGAACTCGATGTATTTTCGGATCTTATCTGGGAAGGCGTCTTAACCCGCGCCGAATATCTTGAGCATTTCTCCAAAAATTATATTTTTCTGTTTCAGTGTTCCGACTCATACGTGAAATCGATCGTATTGAAGTCGCTTGTGCCCGAAACCGATTTCCTGACCCGTGAAGGACTTCAATGGCTTTCCGACAATATGTTTACCGATACAATAGAAATGAAAATCGGTAAAAAAGAATTTGGTCCTGATCGCAACGCCGATATTTTCAATCTTATTCAACAAGGTGCATTTCTGAGTGACGGCCAACTATACAAACAGATAATCTCGATTATAGAATCGGTGTGATGATATTATCGAGCGCGACAAATCTTCAATTATGCAGGGATATTTGGCGTGTTTATCATATTTATAGTATGTTTACCGCCCATAGAAATAAAACAAAATCAATATGAAAAAAATTATCTGTCTTACCGCGCTTTTCTGTGTTGGATTCTCCGGAATTTCGCAAGATAAGGTAGTCGAATTTAGCCCACCCGAGAAACACAAATTTGTCGGTAGGGAACACACGTCCAACGGATTGTTTTACATCGTAACCAGCAAAGCCAAGTCAGATGTTACCATCAATAGTTACGATGCCGATTTAAGTCTTGTTTACGAAAAAAACTTTAAAACGTCGTACAAAGGTCTTTCGGGTTCTTTTGGCGGCGGGATGAATGATGCGCCTGAATATTATGAATTGTACGCTTCTGAAACCGGACAATATGCCGTCTCCTATGAAGACAGGTTCTTTATCGACCGATCTGGCAAAACCACAAAATTTAATTTTGAACATAAAGATGAATCCGGGGAGATAGTATCGTACTTCACTTTTTTCTCGGACGATTATGCTTGTTATCTTGGAAAAAAACCAAGTACCGGAAGAGGGAAAAATAAAGTCGATGATAATAACATTTATCTGTTTCGACGAAGCATTTCCGACCAATCAACAAAACTTATTTCGCTGCCAATTCCTGAAATTGCGACCGATGAAAAAGAACTCAAATTTGGTCTGCACTCGTATGCACAAGATGGTTTTTATATCATTAACAAGCAACTTGATAAGGTGAATGCTGTCGACATTTATAACATCCTCAAGTATAATTACGATGGCCAACTTATTTCATATAAGAAGTTGGAAGTGAAACTCGACGGAAAATATTTCGCGGCCTCAAACTGTGGTTTCGGCTCATCCACGATCATTTATAGCAATTATACCACGACCCACCGCTTGTCTGATAATGCTACGGGAAATGTCTACATTGACCAGCAAAAACAAGTATATTATGTGTTCGGTGTTTATACAAACAGTAAGGATATGAATCTTTATAATTCAAAAAATAACGGATTCTACGTTAAAAAATTCAGTTTCGACGACCAACTCATCTGGGATTCCGAGAATGAGATTAAAGACAAGGACTACAATAAAAACGCCGTTTCTTTTCATACCCGACTGTCTTTCTTCAAACTTAATGACGGAAAATTAGGTATTCGGATCAGTAATTCGAAACATAACTACGCCCACATGTTTCTGCTCAGTGAGTTGAACGGCGAAGTTCTGAAGAACGAGAAAACGGAATTTGACGTAAGTGTCATCAAACTAAACGGAATCCGTGGCGGTTCATTCCCTACCGGTTATTCCAATAAGTCCGATTTCGGCAGCAATAACCTTAATGTTGATACGTTCTTTGCCGCATTTGCATCGGAAAAAGTGGCTGAGTATTTTAAATCGGTAAAAGACCTGAAAAATAATTATAACTGTTATGTGCTTGAAAACGGAATCTATGTTCTGGAAGAGAATCCGGACAAGGAGTTCCGTTTGATGAAGTTTGATTGGTAAACCCATATACAGACACTAGTGCTTTGAAAATGTTTATCTGTTGCATATAATAACCCCCGCAAAGCACTTTTTGAATTCATACAATGAAAAATCCTTTGCATAACAATTGCTGAAATGGTACATTAGTTCCCTGTTTACAAAGTAAATTATCTTCTGTATTTCATGGACATTCAGCAACAAATCACGGCGCTTCGCGAAGAACTGAACCAGCATAATTATAACTATTATGTTCTCGATAATCCGACGATTTCCGATCTTGGGTTCGATCAGAAATTAAAGCAACTGCAGCAGCTCGAAGGGCAGAACCCCGAGTTTTTTGATGAAAATTCCCCTACCCAGCGCGTTGGCGGCACGATCACTAAAAATTTCGAAACCGTCACGCATGATCACCGCATGTATTCGCTCGACAACTCGTACTCGCGCGACGACCTTGCCGATTGGGAAGCGCGGATAAAACGGGCGCTGGGTGATGTTCCTGTGGAGTACACCTGCGAACTTAAATACGATGGAGCTTCGATCAGTCTGACGTACGAAAACGGCAAATTGCTCCGCGCCGTTACCCGTGGCGACGGTTTTCGCGGTGATAATGTGACATCGAACATAAAAACGATCCGGTCGATCCCGCTACAGCTAAAGGGTACTTTTCCTCCGAGATTCGATATTCGCGGTGAGATTATCCTGCCGTTTGAAGGATTCGAGAAAATGAACCGCGAGTTGATAGAATTAGGAGGGACTCCATATTCAAATCCGCGTAACACAGCCTCCGGCAGTTTAAAACTTCAGGATAGTGCCGAAGTTGCCCGGCGTCCTCTTGATTGTCTTTTATATTCAATCATCGGCAGTAACCTTCCGTTTGAAACGCAGTTTGAAGGTTTGCAGGCCGCACGTAATTGGGGTTTTAAAATACCGACCGAAGCCACATTGGCACAGAATATCTCTGATGTTTTCGATTTTATAGACTATTGGGACACGCATCGGCACAACTTACCTTACGAAACTGACGGTGTCGTAATTAAAGTGAACAATCTGCATTATCAGGATGAACTCGGGTATACCGCAAAATCACCGCGATGGGCAATGGCCTACAAGTTTAAATCGGAACAGGTGTCAACACGGCTACACTCGATTTCATATCAGGTAGGACGAACCGGCGCGATTACACCCGTTGCCAATCTTGAACCGGTACTTCTTGCGGGAACTGTCGTCAAGCGTGCATCGCTTCACAACGCCGATCAGATTCATAAGTTAGACATCCGTATCAACGACGAAGTATTTGTCGAAAAAGGTGGCGAAATCATTCCGAAAATTATTGCTGTCGACCTAAGTAAACGTCCTTTAGATTCCCTTCCGGTGCAATACATTTCATCCTGTCCCGAGTGTCAAACTGAGCTGGTACGGAACATCGGTGAAGCCCAACACTACTGCCCGAATTTCTACGGCTGCCCACCACAGATAATTGGCAGAATCCAACATTACATTTCCCGCAAGGCAATGGATATTGAAGGTCTTGGGGGCGAAACCGTGGCGCTGCTTTACAAAAATGGGATGGTCCGCGATTATGCCGATCTCTACGAGCTCACGGCCGAGCAAATCATCCCGCTCGAACGAATGGCAAAGAAATCGGCTGACAATTTGATCAACGGCATCGAACAATCAAAACAGATTCCGTTTGAGCGCGTATTATTTGCCCTCGGGATCAGGTACGTAGGGGAAACGGTCGCGAAAAAACTCGCCAAACATTATAAAAACATCGATGCGCTGGCTCAAGCCACATTGTCCGATTTGACAATGGTAGATGAAATTGGCGATCGTATTGCTGGCAGCGTGATCGAGTTCTTTTCCAATGAGCAGAACATGGCCGCTATTGAACGGCTCCGCACGTACGGTGTGCAATTTTCAGTTAAAGAGATTGTAAATCCGCTCGCGACTACAAAACTTTCCGGCAAATCGTTCGTGGTATCAGGAGTATTCGAGCGACTCTCACGTGACGAGCTTAAAAAAATAATTGAAGATAATGGGGGCAAGGTGGCAGGATCGATCTCTTCCAAAACCGATTATGTAGTAGCTGGCGCAAACATGGGGCCGGCGAAACTCGAAAAAGCCACTAAACTGAATATTCGCGTAATTTCTGAAGACGAGTTTACGAAGATGCTGGAGTGACCTTAAAATTTTAAGGAAATATTCGCATGGTTTGTTTTTTTTATACCTTTAGTCAAAACCTGGCGAATGGCTATCAAACCAATTCAGTGGATAACCGTACTTTACTTCATTGCCTCAACTATAGAAGTGGTTGCTGAAATATTTGTTTACACTCCACTGATTGTTATTTTTAAGCCGCTAATCCCGTTACTGCTGATTGTGCTGTACCTGCAGGCGTCCGAACGGCGTAACCTGTTATTTGTGATTGCGCTGGCGATGTCGGTCGTAACGAACCTATTGTTTATTCCGAATACCGAGCAGATGCTTTTTTACGGCATCATCGCATTTCTAATACATCGCGTGATGGTCATTTATCTCGTGGCATTACTGGTTAAAATAAATGATTTCGTGCCGTTAGTCATAGCAACAATCCCGTTCCTGCTGGTGTTTTTTTATTTATTTCTTATAACCGAGGACATTCCCGAAAACAGTTTCTTCATACTTGTCATTCAAAACTTATTGATATCGGCGCTGGGCGGAATCGCAGTGTCAAATTATGTCATGGCAGATAATAAGGCAAGTTCGTGGCTTTTGCTGTGCGGATTGCTGTTTGTGATGCTGCAGTTGATAATTTTTATTGAACGATATTATCTCTCACATCTCTCGCCGGCGATTTTGCGGCCTGTCGCAATGGGGCTCAATGTTTTTGCGTTCTACGCGTTGTGCCAGTTTGTTATTGTCGCCGAGAAATCAGACGACAATGCTGCGGCCCTGGGTTGAGACCGAACCGCTGCTGAGATGGAAATCGATGCGGCCAAGATTCAAACCATAGCAACCTGCCTGATTGATAACAACATCTTCGCCAACTGAATTTTTAACCACAGCCGGCCGTTCCATGAATGTATGGGTGTGCCCGCCGATGATCAGGTCAATATCTTCGGTAAGTTCCGCGATTTTGACGTCTGACATCTTTGACGGATCGTTTTTGTACTCATAACCAAGATGGGAAAGGCAGATGATTATATCGCATTTTTGCTGGTGCTTAAGCTCCTTAACAACCGATTTTGTGATATTGACCGGATCGAGATATACCGTATTGCCGTAGTTTTTTTTATCGACCAGGCCCTGCAGTTCGATCCCCAGGCCAAAGACACCAACTTTTACGCCTTGTTTATTAAATATCTTATAAGGTTTTACGATCCCATCGAGAATAGTCCGTGAAAAATCATAATTGGCCGACACGAAATCAAAGTTCGCATGTGGGAGCTGCTCATAAAAACCTTCGATACCATTGTCAAAATCATGATTTCCCATTGTAGCAAGGTCGTATTTCATCATGCTCATCAGCTTAAACTCGAGTTCGCCACCATAATAATTAAAATACGGCGTTCCCTGGAAAATATCGCCGGCATCAAGGAGCAGTACATTCGGATTTTCCTTCCGAATGCTTTCGATCAGCGCAGCACGTCGCGCCACACCACCTTTATCGGGATTGCGCGGGTCATCAACAGGAAAAGGATCTATGTAACTATGCACATCATTGGTGTGCAGTACAGTCAAATGCTTATTATCCGATGAGAATCCCGTTAATGGTAAACCCAATCCGGCCAGTGCGGTACCTGCTGCTGTCTTTTGTATGAAGGTCCTTCTTTTCATCGGTTATTTTTCGATAATACGTTGATCGGTAAGAACCGGAATTGTGTCGGTTTGTCTGAAATAATCAATCAGCATGTTTCGCAACTTGTAGTCAAGGTCGTGGCGTGCGGTTCCTTTAGCAAAAAAAGTCATATTATCGCCGCCGTTGGCCAGATAATCGTTGGTGCCAACATAGTACGTCTGGTTCTGATCCAGTAATTTTCCCTGTACCCGGATATTTTTGGGTGCGTTCTCAACAATGTCAAACTGAAAACCGGAAACAGGATGCGCTTTTCGCTCCTTTACAATGTAATCGGCTATCTCCTGGACCTGCCGACCGTTAAGTGCAACTACCACAAGACTGTTTTCGAACGGCATGATCTGATAAGCATTACGCGCCGTAACATCGCCCTGGGGCAAAATCGCGCGGATCCCTCCGTGGTTTAGCAGGACAAAATCGATGTTTTTACCCTCGCGGGACCGGAAGACGGGATTGCCGCGGCTAAACGCGATATCGGCAAAAAGATTACCAAGCGTCGATTGCCATTTGCCACTTTTGTCAAGCGTTTGTGGTGCATGTGCCAATACGATGCTCAAATCGTTGTTTATGTGATCCCGATATGGTTTTACAAACGTCTCTATTGATTCCGATTCACCATGCGTGGCAGTGACCGGTATTTCGCGGCCGTCGATGCGTGTGATGTGGTAGCGCTTCTGGCCACAGGAGAGCAGAAGCGTGAATGTTAAGAATAAAACAAAAAGCTTCGGGGAGGAGTTATAGTTTTTTAGTTTTGGCATCCAAAAATGACCACTTATTAGTTAGATTTGTGTCGCAAGTAAAAGTATATGTTTTTAAATTACCTGAAGAACATTTTCACAAAAAAAAGAGTTAAAAAAGCTCTTGAAAATGTTGATCATGCCAACTCAGGAGATAAAGTAAAAACCGTCGGAATAATAGTAGACGAATCGTATTTTCGCGATAAAGATGAAGTAATCTCGGCTTTGACCGACCGCGGGATCGACGAGCAGGATGTACATTTGCTGGTGTACAAAAACAAAATAAAGAAATCGGATGCTTTTGATTATCCTGTTTTTACGCCTCGTGACCTGAGCTGGCGCGCGACATTTGAGAAATCCGAAGTGCGCGATTTTGCCGACAGGGAGTTTGATCTGCTTATCAATTATTACGACATCGAACGGCCGGCATTACTGATTGTTTCGAATCTTTCCCGGGCATGTTTTAAAGTTGGTTTTGCATCGGTCGACAAAAAACTGAATCATTTTATGATAAATACCGATGCGGAAAATTATCAGGTCTTTATGGATGAGCTGTTCAAATATTTAAAAATTCTCAACAAAGTCTAATATGCAATCATTAACAGGAACCGGAGTCGCGCTTGTAACCCCGTTTAGGAAAGATTTTTCAGTCGACACTGACGCATTGGGTCGGATCGTTAATTATCAGGTTGAAAACGGAGTCGATTACATGGTCGTGATGGGAACCCCGGCCGAAAATGCAACTTTGACCGATGACGAAAAACAGCTCGTGATCGACACAGTGGTCGCTGCGAACAATAATCGGCTCCCGTTGGTAATTGGCATCGGTGGAAATGATACCCGAAAGGTTATTCAAGAAATGAAATCGCGGGATTTATCTGCTTTCACTGCCATTTTATCTGTCTCGCCATATTACAACAAACCGACACAGGAAGGGATCTACCAGCATTTTAAAGCCATTGCCGAAGCCGCTCCGTTGCCTGTAATTCTATATAATGTACCGGGAAGGACCGCAAGCAATATGCTTCCGACAACGGTTTTGCGGTTAGCTAATGATTTTAAAAATATCATAGGTATAAAGGAAGCCGCAGGCGATATTGTACAGGCGATGAAGATTATCCAGCATAAACCGACGGGTTTCCTAGTTATTTCGGGCGACGATATGATCACTTTGCCGATGATACTTGCCGGTGGAAGTGGTGTAATATCGGTGATCGCCGAAGGATTCCCGAGATTGTTTTCCGACATGGTGCGCCTGGGACTGCAAAGAAAGGTCGATGAAGCATATACGTTGCATTACCGGATAGTTGAGGCTATCGATATGATCTTCGAGCAGGGAAATCCGGCAGGGATCAAGGAGGTATTCAAAGCATTAGGACTCAGTGAAAATACGGTGCGTCTTCCATTGATAAGTGCCGATGAGGACCTGTCTCTCCGCATTCACAAATTCGTAAAAGAGCTGCAGTAATAGCGGCTTTTCGCGTGCTAATATTATATAGGTAAATATTTTGTAGTACTGAATTAATGACTAAATTTGCTCGCGGAACTTCGGGAGGTATCTGCAGCCGTGAAAGGCCTGAAAATCAACAAACCAAAATCTTTAAATGAAGAATTTTTTTTCAATATTATTGCTTGCCATGCTTTTCACATCCTGCGGTGAATATCAGACGGCTCTCAAATCGGATGACATGGCAGTGAAATATTCTGCTGCCGAGAAGATGTACGAAAAAGGAAGGTACTCGAAAGCAATCAGGCTTTTTGAACAGATGGCTTCAGCGTACCGTGGGAAACCTCAGGCCGAGAAAATGTTCTACATGTTTGCACAGTCGTATTACAAAACCGATCAATACTATTTGGCGGGCTATCAGTTTGAAAGTTTTGTCTCGAACTATCCGCGAAGTGAGTACGTGCAGGAAGCAGCTTATTTAGGTGCCAAAAGTTATGCGGAATTATCACCTGTTTATAGCTTGGATCAAACCGACACCTATAAAGCAATTGATAAACTACAGGCTTTTATCGACC
>CAZLWZ010000044.1:0-9226 GCA_964563275.1 uncultured Flavobacterium sp. | reverse complement strand
GAATTCCCGGCGCCGGTACTCCCCGAAACTTCTTTAGTCATTGAGGTAAAAATTATTCAATAAAGGTTACTTTTGCAGTCCATTTTGAATACTATGAGCTTTTTAAAAGAAATTCAGCGCCGGCGCACTTTTGGCATCATTTCACACCCCGATGCCGGAAAGACCACGCTAACCGAAAAATTACTTCTCTTCGGAGGTGCCATACAGGAAGCGGGCGCGGTAAAGAACAATAAAATCAAAAAAGGGGCGACGTCCGACTTTATGGAGATCGAGCGGCAGCGTGGGATATCGGTGTCGACCTCGGTGCTGGCGTTTAACTATGGCGATAAGAAAATCAATATTCTTGATACGCCGGGTCACAAGGACTTTGCAGAAGATACCTATCGGACATTGACCGCAGTTGACAGTGTAATCGTGGTCATCGATGTTGCCAAAGGTGTCGAGGAACAGACTGAAAAGTTGGTGGCTGTGTGCCGGATGAGGAACATACCAATGATTGTGTTCATCAACAAACTCGACCGTGAAGGAAAAGATGCATTTGACCTGATGGATGAAGTGGAGCAGAAACTCGGATTACGGGTCACTCCGCTAAGTTTTCCCATCGGAATGGGATATGACTTTCAGGGTATCTATAATCTTTGGGAGCAAAATATAAACCTGTTTAGTGGCGACAGCCGCAAAAACATTGAAGAGACCATCGCGTTTTCGGATGTGCAAAGTTCGGAACTTGAGAAGATAATCGGTCCTGCCCCGGCAGAAAGACTGCGTGAGGAGCTTGAACTGATTGACGAGGTATATCCAAAATTTGTACGCGACGAATATCTGGCGGGTGACCTTCAGCCTGTTTTCTTCGGATCGGCACTGAATAACTTCGGCGTCCGCGAATTGCTTGACTGCTTTGTTGAAATTGCCCCGTCGCCGCGTCCGAAAGAATCGGAAACCAGACTCGTAGATCCTGCCGAGAAAGCGCTAACGGGGTTTGTGTTTAAAATCCATGCAAATATGGATCCGAAGCACCGCGACCGACTGGCATTTATAAAAATTGTTTCGGGTACGTTTGAAAGAAACCGGCCATACCTGCATGTCAGGCTGAATAAGAACCTTAAGTTTTCGAGTCCGAACGCGTTTTTTGCCGAAAAGAAAGAGATTGTCGATGTCTCATATCCGGGCGATATCGTCGGGCTACACGATACGGGGAATTTTAAGATTGGTGACACACTGACCGAGGGTGAGATTATGAGCTTTAAAGGAATCCCGAGTTTCTCGCCTGAACACTTCAGGTATATCAACAACGCCGACCCGATGAAATCGAAGCAGCTTGAAAAGGGTATCGACCAATTGATGGATGAAGGTGTCGCGCAGTTGTTTACCCTGGAAATGAACAACCGAAAAGTGGTAGGGACTGTTGGCGCGCTTCAGTACGAGGTGATTCAATACAGGCTTGAGCACGAATACGGCGCAAAATGCTCGTATGAGAATTTTCCTGTGCATAAAGCGTGCTGGGTAAAACCGGACGATTCCAAGAACGAAGAATTTAAGGAATTCAAACGCATCAAGCAAAAGTTTCTTGCGAGGGACAAATATGGACAACTGGTCTTTTTGGCCGATTCCGATTTTACCATACAAATGACCCAAAATAAGTATCCAAGTGTCAAATTATTTTTTACGTCAGAATTTGATTAGAAAAAAAATAATATTACTTTTAAAAATTAAATAGGCAATAGATGCTGTTCGACGATAAAAATTGCCGTATGTCGTCATTTTTAAATCGTTAGCATAAAAAGTTTTACTTTTGATCAATTATTGCTTACTTTGCATCATTAAAATGCTCCAAACTATGAAAAAAAATTTACTGAAGTTTTACATCTTTACTTTTGTCCTGTTTTCTGATTTTGTAATATTTGCTCAGGGACCCGGAGATGATGACGATAGCGGTGATCTGGAAGGAGAGGACGATTTACCTGCTGCTCCGATAAATTCTAAAATTATCTGGCTTGCAATTGTCGGTATTCTCTTTGCATTATATACATATAGAAGACACCGGAAGATCGCATAGATTTTCACTTACAGTGTAACCAATAGCAGAAGGTTGTCATTTTTAGCAGCTTTGTACGGCAACATCAAATGCAAATTTATCTTAACCTATTTAAAAGATAGGTTTTTTTATGCATACATTCTATCGAACGTATAATTCGCTAAAGAACAAGTAATACGACGAGTACCTTATCGTGCTGATAAATCTTACCTATTATAGAATTCCTTCTAGTTACCTGGTTCACATATCAATCTAAAGTTTTTTAACCTGCTATACCGTCTTTTAAAATATAATCTTCCTGTGGTATATCAATCCGTCACTCGTTAACACCTGAACTATCATTACCTGTGAGGCAGCATGCAGGTCAGAGATCGTGATGCTGTTGCGGTCCATTCCATTGGCGTTTAACAACAGCCTTCCACGAAGGTCATAAATCCTGACCATACTGATTGCATGTTGCGGGCTATATACGTGGATTCCCGCATCATTTCGGTGTACTATGAAATTCCCTTTATTAGGGGAATGTATCTGTAAAGACTCGTCGGTGTAGCGCAGCACAAACCGGTCGTTAAAAGTTCCTGCTTCCGTTGCAAACTGGTACGCACCCGATTTCAGATTATGAACAATATTCAGCAACTTATCTTCAAGGTAAATTCCGGTATCCTCAGAAACAAACAAGCCGTCGAAATTACCGAGGCCAATTTCAAAAACGCCGGCAATATCGCTTCTGAAACCTAGAGGCACCACGTCCGAAATATCAAACGGAAGTGCCCGGCCTTGTATCCCCAGAGTATGCTCCTCTGCTAATGAATAGAAACTGATTGTGTTACCGGTTTCAAATACATCGCCGTCAAAACGGTGATCGATTTCATTTGTGGCAGTTTCAATGTAGCCGACCAGAATTTGCTTATAGGCACCTAATGCACTTGTCAGTTCCAGCCAAATACGATGCTTCTCAAGCTCGGTGGGACCAGAGGCAAGATCTTCAGAAACTGACCTGAAAAACATGCTGTTGTTCCCCATGACTCGCATACTGTTGTTAAAAGTGGCAATTCCCGTTGATTGTCCCTTAATGAAAAAGCCCTGTCCTGCCGCAATTTTACCATCAGGTACATTGCTGTTGCCAGTCCCCCCGCCGGCCGTTCCTGTCCCTGTTCCGCCAGTCAGGTTATACATTGCGTAATCGGTTGCTACATATTGGTACGATGTAATGGGCGTATTATGGGTCCACAAATAAACAGTACCTCCAAGCACCGATGCGTTTGGACCTGTGGCCGCAAGCATCACATCGGCATCAATCGCACTTGGATAGGGATTACCAAGCAGGTTGTAATCATTCGCGCCGTTGACTGTAATTCCGATAGTGATTTCGCCATTGTTTGGCACGCCGTTAAATGTTCCGGGAAATACCTGTGGCGTGGCAGTATACCCCTGCGGTGCCCGGATAATATAGCCCTGGCCAGGCGTCATCACTGAAATACCGGGTACGGCAATTGTTTCCCAGTCGTACAATGTGGGATTCCACCAATAATATTTATCCGACAACGTCAGTGGAGACAATGCGGCCAATGTTTGAGGAAACACCGGTGACGACCAATAAGTATAATCATATTGAATCATCGGGGCCGTATTTCTTTTATAGATAATAGTCCCGGCATTCAACGCGTTATCATTTACCTGCACGAGGCTCGCGTCATTTTCAAACGTTAAGGATTTGCCGGCTGTAATTAATATATTATCGACAACGACCTCATTCTCTACTATCAGATTGTGGCCACTATTAAAGACAACATCACCGGATAATACAAGGACAGAACACGCCTCGATGTCTCCTGTCGAAGAATAATCTCCGTCAAAAATCGCTTTTGTCGCTGCTGTGGGCGGGGCGGGATTCCATGCCGAACCGTCCCATACTGCAGAAATTACTGTGAGCGTTACAGTATTCGTGTAGGCAGTGCAACTTCCTCCCAATATCACGGCCCTGATATATGTTGTTGCCGTAACATTGCCGAGCATCGCCGAAGTCAGTGTGGCAGCACCTGCTGAACCGGGAATATTGACCACGCCCGTCGTAAAAGAAGGGTCGGGTGCCGACTGCCAGGTGACCACAGAGCCTGTATGACCTGTAAGTAAAATGTCATCTGCTACGCCTGCGCATACTGTCTGGTCGTCGGCAATAGTTCCGGCAACAACGGGGATTGTAACCGTTACAGGTGTTGCACTCGTACAACCGGTCAGCGCATTAGTGGCGGTAGCGGTATAGGTGGTCGTGGAAGCTGGCATCGCGTATACCGTTGTGGCAGCAGCACCGGTATATGGAGTTGTCGCAGCGGCATTGGTAAAGAGTCCCGTGGCTGGCGACCACGTAATTGCTGCAGGAGCATTTCCTGTAACAACAACATTGTCAATAGCCCAGCCAAAACCCCAGGAAGCAGTATATAAAAATCGCAGGCGCACATTTGCATTACCTACATACGGCGTAAGATTTATAATAGTGTTTACGAAATTTGCCGGGTTACCAACATTGTTTGTCCATGTCTGTACGGTCGTAAAAGCTCCATTGTTTACCGACACCTGCACCCTACATGACTCACCACCAATGTAATTTTTGTAATAATGCCAAAAACTTAGCGATGCCGAATTATAGCCCACAAGACTAAACTGAGGTGATGTCAGGTTACTGATTGTCGTGGACCCGTAGCCCTGCCAGTCGCTGTCAACAGCAGCAAAGCCTGAGTTGTCGTTACTATGTATCGTTTCGAAAAAAACATAATCTCCATCGTCATATAAATACCACGCGCCATTAGCCACAGTACCTCCGCTACCATTATTTTGTGTTGTCCAGCCGACAGGAGTATCATTAAAATTTTCACTAAATGCAGTCTCGCCACTGACCGCACCGCCGGTCGCTACCAGCGAAACTATGTCTCCGGGACAAACAGACGGATTTGAAGGTGTTACCGAGACGGCCGACGGCGCAGCATTCACATTAACGGTATAGGTAGCGATATTTGTTTGAGAAGTCACCGTATTGTAGCCGGTTAATGTATATGTGGTGGTCGAGGTCGGACTAAATGTGTAGTCGGGCGCCGTTCCCGTACCTCCCGCAGGGGACCAGGTATACTGATCGTAATTCCCGACTGTCCCGGGGGTGATTGATACTGTTGCCGACTGACCACTGCATATTGTCGTCGATGACGCCGTTAACAGCAATGGCGGGCCCGCAGACTGAATATTTATTGTATAGTCCTCTGCCTCTCCCCAACCATCTGTATTGCAAGGCGTCGCATATGCATTAAAACGTTTCATAACGCGCATTGTCGTTGTGCCGAGTGTGGCAGTACCAGGAATCGTGATATTGCCCGTCACCGCACAATTAGTACAATTGTATATCGTACCAAGCTGAAATTGTTCACCTGCATCATTAAAACTATCGTTTTGATTAAAGTCGATAAATACATTAATGTATGCTGTGTACGGTCCTGCCGTATTCCCTGATACAGATATTGGATAAGTGGATAGTGGATTAACGGTAGTGGAAATCGCAGAATAATTGCTGTAAAATGGCCCCGAATTAACAGTACACGACGAATTATTATTAATCGTATTGAACGTCACGTTGCAGATTGGCTCCATGTCCCATCCAAAAGATGGTGTACAATACGGCGGCATTGCCGATATAGATGCAGTACCGGAACCTGCAGGTTTTTCTTCCGTGGCGCTCCCCATTGTAACAAGACAAACAGCAGCCAGTAGCAGTGTCTGAGCCTTTACACTCAGTACATTCCGGTATTTTATAAACACGTGATTGCAGCAACGTAAAGTTGGGACCATAAAGTAAATAATTAAGCAGCCTTAATTCTGATAAAAATATCCTGTCAGGGGTAGGTATGACCTTAAGGCGTCGGTTATCCAATAATAAATAGATGATCAGATATGGGGAGACAATAAACTTACATCAAATGATCATAGAAGCCTTACCTAACAAAGAGAAAATTTAAACATTTCGATGAGTTGCGTAAAAAATCGACTAACGACCTAGTTTTCAGCGATTTCATCTGAAATTGTCACAAATCAACAAAACACAAAAGTTTGATTACTAACATTATGCGGATGCTAAACGAAATAAGAACCGGTGGTACGGGCGTACTGGCACAAAACAAAAATACCTCCGGTACGGAGGCTTCAGGTGTATTTTAACGGCGACTATGCCAGGGTAGTTTCGTAATTAAGTGCTTTCTGCATGAAAGTGCGGCTCAGGATACGGTTAGGTGTTGTACCCGATCTTATGAATTGTTTTTTTTGTGAAGTCACCTCGTCATCGCCAAAACCGTGAGTTGATTTTGCCTGCTTCGTACCCATAAACCAAAACAACATTTCCATTTTCGAACGCACTGATGTTTCTGTGTTTGCAGGTGTTGATTCAGTAACCGGCTCAACAGAAGAAGTATTTTGCCCAAACACACCGGCTGATAACATCAAAAACAACAATACTGCAAACGCACGCCCTGCTGACGATGATTTGCTTACGTTATCCATGGGTCTAAGGTGTTTCATTTTGAAAACCGAAAATTTTTATACTTCCGAATGCCAAAATTACACACTCAATGTGCCTATAAAAAATTTTTTCGATGAAGCACCTAAATACTCGTTCAACACCTAATAACGGCAAAATCAGCCGCTTACACCTAAAAAATAAGCCGTTTACCGATGATTTTTTTATTGCGGGAGACTGCGCAGCCAATTGGCGATGTCCTGCGTTTTTAGTACATGGTCAGGAGTTGCGTGTGTCCTTGCGTATTCCGGCATATAAGGTATAGCCGCATCATCAGGATCCTGGACAGCTGTTACTCCGCCGCAGCGACTGATCGCCCGCAGCCCTGCCGTGCCGTCTGAATTTGCACCTGAAAGCAGTAAAGCAGCCGCAGCCGGCCCGAAAGCATCGGCGGCAGACTCAAAGGTGATATCAATGCTCGGGCGGCTGAAATTATATTTATCGGACAAATCAAGTGAAATCCGTCCGTCTTTTTCAAACAGCAGGTGGTAATTGGCCGGCGCGATAAATATCCGTCCGGGCAAAAGATCGGTTTTGTCATTAGTTTCATCGACAGGGATACCTGCCCGCAGCGAAAGCAAATCTTCAAGCATCACATCGTCACCGCTTCTCCTGTGCATTACCACCACCAGCGCGTAAGGGATACCGCTTAGCTGCGTTAGCACCTGAAGCAGTGCCTCAAGGCTTCCCGCCGAGCCGCCAACGACCACGACCTTTATTGCTACCGCGTCTTTTTCCATATTTTTTCTCTTTCCCACTGCTGATAACGTTCGATCATCGGTGAAAACTTTATGGTCTCTTTTGTGCCCAGCGCTAAATAGCCGTGCGTCGCCAGACTGCTGTCAAACAATTTTAGCGCCCGTTCCTGTAGATCTTTATCAAAGTAAATCATCACGTTCCGGCATACGATCATATTAAATTCGTTGAACGATCCGTCACTGACCAGGTTGTGCTGCGAAAAGACGACGTTCTGCGACAACTCAGCTGAAAATTTCGCAAAACCATAGTTGGCAGTGTAGTATTCGGAAAAGTCCCTCTCGCCACCGGCCTCACGGTAATTATTTGCGAACTGCCCCATCATCCTTAGCGGGTACATACCATTTTTGGCAGTGGTCAGTACCTGCGGACTCAGATCGGTAGCATATATCAGCGACCTGTGCAGCAGGTTTGCCTCCTTCAGCATGATTGCAAACGAATACACTTCCTCACCTGTGGAGCATCCCGCAAACCAAAACCTGATAAATAAATTCGACGCAAGCAGCGGAAGTATTTCGGCCCGAACCACTTTATAAAAACCGGGATCGCGGAACATTTCGGTAATATTTACGGTCACCTCCTCTACCAGCCTTCTCAGATATGCCGGATCGGTCCGGATCTTTGAAAGGAATCCGTCGAACGAAAATTTATCTAACTGGATAAGCCGTTCAATGCGACGCTTTAATGACGCTCGCGCATAGCCGCTGAAATCATATCCATAATATTCATGGATCTCATCAATCAGTGCTTCGAGTTGTTGGTCGGATATTTTCATAGCAACGACTCAAGTTCGTCCAGCAGTTTATCGATATCGATCGGCTTTGAGATATAAGCATCGGCCCCGGCCGCGAGACATCTCTCGCGATCACCCTTCATAGCCTGTGCGGTGACGGCAATAACGGGCACATTCCGGTGCGGAATGGCTTTTATTAACGGGATCGTTTCATAGCCGTCGAGGTCCGGCATCATCATATCGAGCAGTACCGCATCAACATCTTCATCCCCTTTTAAAAGTGTCAGCGCCTCCACCGAACCTGAACAGGAGATGCATTTGAACGAACGCGCTTTCAACACGGCCGTCAGCGCAAAAATATTACGCGGATCATCATCTACAATCAGCAACTTCTTCATCTTGCAAATTATTTGGAATCATATAACCACACGCGCAGCAGTGATAACAACTGGTCAACGTCAACAGGTTTCGTAATATAGTCGGACGCGCCGGCGTTGATACATTTCTCCCGGTCTCCTGTCATTGCCTTTGCAGTTACCGCAATGACCGGCAGCTTTTTGAAGCGCTTGTCGGCACGGATTTTTCCGGCGGTCTCGTATCCGTCCATATTTGGCATCATCATATCCAGCAGCACGACATCGGTATTTGGGTTCTCGTCCAGCACCTGCAGTGCCTCGCGCCCATCGACTGCGGTGATAACTTTTAACTGGAGCGTTTCAAGCGCTTTTGTCAGTGAGTATATGTTGCGCACATCATCGTCAACGACCAGGACGGTTTTACCGCGCAGGACATTCTCCAGCATACTGTTTGCAGTGCCCTGCTTCTCTCTTTTCCCTTCAACAAGGTGCATAAACAGCGACACTTCGTCGAGCATACGCTGATATGAATGTGCGGTTTTAACTACTATCGAATCGGCGTATTTCTTAATTTTCTGCTCCTCGCGCAGGGACAGGCTTTTCCCCGTAAAGACAATCACCGGAAGATTTTCAAGGCCGTTAGACCTCTTAACCTCTTCCAGTACTTCATACGCATTCCTGGCCGGAACTCCCATATCCAGAATCACGCAATCGACATCATTAGTCTTCAGTGCGCTGACACTATCGCCGATATCGCTGCTGATTTCCGATTTTATAGCATGCGTCTCCAA
>CAZLWZ010000043.1:0-9247 GCA_964563275.1 uncultured Flavobacterium sp. | reverse complement strand
TGCCTTCGAGCGCGATGCTTTCGGTTTCCATTGTAAATTCTTCGTGGTCGATGTTAATTTCCATTTTGTTGTTTTTTATAAATGCGCCTTTTGTAAATGTTTGTTGGAGCGAAAAAGGGATTAGTTGTGCTTTAATTTGGTTCGATTCGAGCCAGCTGTTTATGACGGGATCATCGGCATCATATACCAGAAAATCCTCCTTTGTCTGGTTCATCGTGATGCGAAACTTGGCTGCTATGTATTGATCGTAATCATAATTGTATCGGTCGAGATGGTCTGGTGAAATATTGGTTATTATTGCGATATGCGGACTATAGGCTTCTATGCCATCCAACTGAAAACTGCTTAATTCGAGAACATAATAATCATAATTATCGGTTGCAACCTGCCATGCGAAACTTTTTCCGACGTTGCCTCCGAGTCCGACGTTGAGGCCGGCGGATTTTAGCAAATGATACGTCAGCATCGTCGTTGTTGTCTTGCCATTACTTCCTGTAATACCGATTGTTTTTGCCGTCGTGTACTGCGATGCAAATTCGATTTCCGATATAACCGGTATTCCCTTTTCTCGCAACTTTGCGACTATTTCTGACTTGTCGGGTATTCCGGGGCTTTTCATGACGACATCGGCATTGAAGATCAAGTCTTCAGAATGTTTTTTCTGTTCCCATTTAATTCCATTGATGACCAGCACTTCTTTATAACTGTCTTTGATTTTTCCAAAATCGGACACAAAAACGTCATAGCCTTTCTTTTTTCCAAGAATTGCCGTGCCCACACCGCTTTCGCCCCCGCCAAGTATTACGAGTCTCTTCATTACCTGAGTTTAAGTGTGACGATTGATAAAATGGCGAGTAAAATCCCGATGATCCAGAACCTCGTGACGATTTTGCTTTCGTGGTAGCCTTTCTTCTGGTAATGATGATGCAGCGGCGACATCAGAAAAATCCGGCGTCCTTCGCCGTAGCGTTTGCGCGTGTATTTAAAATAGCTGACCTGCATGATTACCGATAAGTTCTCCACGAGGAATATCCCGCATAGAAGCGGAAGAAGAAGTTCCTTTCGTACTGAAATGGCCAACACGGCGATGATTCCGCCGATTGTCAAACTTCCGGTGTCGCCCATGAAAACCTGCGCCGGATATGAGTTATACCACAAGAAACCAACGAGTGCACCCACGAATGCCGCAATATAGACCGTCATTTCACCCGAATCCGGGATATACATGATATTCAGGTAATTCGAGAATATGATGTTACCTGATACGAAAGTGAAAATTCCGAGTGCGAGCACTGAGATCGCCGATGTTCCTGCCGCGAGACCATCGATGCCGTCGGTCAGGTTGGCGCCATTCGACACCGCGGTGATGATGAAAATTACGATCGGTATAAAGATCAGCCATGCGAGGTCGCGGTAGCCTTCGCCGGTCCAAGCCAATAATTCGGCATAGTCGAGTTCATTATTTTTGGTGAACGGAATTGTTGTCACCATCGATTTTTCTTCGATTGGCGACTGATAGACTACATTTTCGGTTTGATTTATATTGATGCTTTTCAGGTTTGAAACATCACGTACGGTGACACCCGGATCGAAATACAACACCGCACCTACTATTATTCCCAATCCTACCTGTCCGATCACTTTAAAAATACCCTTTAGGCCCTGTTTGTCTTTTTTGAATATTTTGATGTAATCATCAATAAACCCGATGGTACCCATCCAAAGCGTGGTCACGATCAGCAGCACGATGTAAATATTGTCAAGGCGCGCGAGCAGGATCACCGGAATCAACGTTGACACTATTATTATCAGTCCGCCCATAGTCGGAGTTCCCGCTTTCTGCGTTTGGCCCGCGAGTCCAAGTTCCCGTACCGTCTCGCCTACCTGCTGGTTGCGTAAAAAGTTGATGATCTTCTTACCGTAGATCGTCGAGATTAAAAGCGACAGCAGCACGGCGAGCGCCGAACGGAAAGTGATATACTGGAATACGCCTGTTCCGGGAACATTCAGCGTGTCGTTCAGGTATTCAAAAAAGTAATACAGCATATCGTTATTTGTTGAGTTGGATCAAAAATTCGTGCACTATCTGCATATCGTCGAAGTCATACCGTACACCTTTAATTTCCTGGTAAGTTTCGTGTCCTTTGCCTGCAATAAGTATGATATCGTTTGGATTTGCCAATTGGCATGCAACTTTGATCGCCTGCTTCCTGTCGGAGATCGCGATTGTCCTTTTATGATGTTGCGGCTGTACACCGGCTTCCATTTCGGTAATGATTTCGTCAGGATTCTCCGAGCGCGGGTTATCGGACGTCAAAATCACCTTACTGCTCAAACTCGAGGCGATATTTGCCATGATGGGGCGTTTGCCTTTATCCCGGTCTCCTCCGCAGCCAACAACAGTGATTAATTGCTCGTTGTTCGTGCGTATGTCATTGATGGTCTTCAAAACATTCTCTAGTGCATCGGGCGTGTGAGCATAGTCGACAATCGCGGTGACGTTATTATCGGAAACGACAAACTGGAACCGGCCGGAAACGCTTTCCAGTTCTGATAACAGCCGCAGTACTTCAAACCGGTCGAGCCCCAGTTCGACAGCCGCACCGTAAATCGCCAGCAGGTTGTAAGCGTTGAAGGTTCCGATCAGCCGCACCCAAACCTCATTGTCATTAATCTTCAGCAATAGCCCCGACAGCTGGTTTTCGAGAATTTGCGCCCGATAATCGGCATAGGATTTTAACGCATAGGATAATTTGCGTGCCGCGGTATTTTGAAGCATCACTTTTCCGTTTTTATCATCGAGGTTCACCAATGCGAAAGCCGATTTAGGCAGATGGTCAAAGAACAATTTCTTGACGTCCCGATATTCGGCAAACGATGCATGATAATCAAGATGGTCGTGCGAGAGATTGGTAAATATCCCGCCGGCAAATTGCAGTCCCTCGGTTCGTTTTTGGTGGACACCGTGTGAACTGACTTCCATAAAGCAATAGTCGACGCCGGCCGTAATCATCTCCCGCAGGTACGAGTTGATTGTCAGCGAATCCGGTGTTGTATGCGTGGCTTTGAATTCGGTGTTGTCGACCATTACTTTGACTGTCGAAAGCAGGCCGACTTTATATCCGGCTTTTTTGAAGAGTTGATAAAGTAACGATGCCACGGTGGTCTTGCCATTGGTTCCGGTGATTCCTACCAACTTCAACTGTTGCGAAGGATTGCCGTAGAAATTCGCCGCCATAAAAGCAAGTGCCGAATTAGCATCTCGAACCTGGATATAAATCACCTTTGGCTCAAGCGAATCGGGAAGTGTTTCACAAACTATCGCTATCGCACCTTTTTGTATAGCGGTTCCAATAAATGCATGTCCATCGGATATGGTCCCGCGAATCGCTATAAAAACGTCACCAGCTACAACTTTTCGCGAATCGTAATTGACACCACGTACCTCGATATCGGTAGATCCTTTAACCGATTCGATAGCCACTTTATATAATATGTCTTTTAACAAAATCACGATAATTCGAGAATTATAACAGCATTTTTAACCAGCGGTTGTCCCGGCTGAAGCGATTGTTTTTTAACTTTTCCGATTCCGATTGCACGAACTTTCACTCCCATATTTTCAAGCAGCGCGACGGCATCCATACCTGCCATTCCTTTTACATTTGGAACCACTTCCGGAGCAGGATAATTCTGTGCGAGGTATTTATTATAATAATCTTCCTGAGGAGTATTCTTCAGGTTCAGGTCTTTTATTTCGTTGGTCGATGGCGCATCGGTAAAAATCTTCTGGGCAATTCTTTTGAACACCGGCCCTGCCACATCAGCACCGTAATAATTATTGCGGGAAGTGTTAGGTTTGTGCACTACCACAATACAGGAATACTTTGGTTGTTCTGCCGGAAAATAGCCCACAAATGACGATATGTAATGTAGCGCCTCACCGTCTTTCCTGCTGTAGTTTGCCTGCGCTGTACCTGTTTTTCCTGCCATTGAAAAATCTTTGGAATAAAGTTTTGAACCGGTGCCCCGCTTCACTACATTGGCAAGAACGGCTTTAAGTTTTGCGATGGTTTCAGGTGAACAGATCTGCGGATTTATAATTTCGGTATCGAATTTCTTGACCGTCCTGTTCCATTCCCGAATTTCGGTCACAAATTGCGGCTTGACCAGCACACCGTCGTTTGCCACCGCGTTGTAATAGGCGAGGGTTTGTAGCGGAGTTATCGATACTCCATATCCGAAGGCCATCCACGGAAGTGAAATTGCGCTCCAGTTTTTATCGCCGGGCTGCGGGATGTATGGCAATCCTTCACCTTCGAACTGTACCCCTAACTTCGAACCCAGTCCGTACTTGTGGAGGTTCCCGACAAATTGCTTCGGATTGTTTTTATAGCTGTCGTACACTGCCTGTACCACTACCGTATTGGACGATAGCTCAAAAGCGCGTCCCAGCGAAATTTCTCCGTAACCGCCTTCTTTGGAATCGCGGACTTTCTTGCCGAAATACGTAATCACACCATTCTGGCTGTCGTAAACGGAACTTGTATCGGCTTTCTTGTCTTCGAGGAGCGACATCAAGTCGGCAAGTTTGTAAGTCGAACCCGGTTCGTGCGATTCGGCAATGGCGTAATTTGTGGTTTCGTAATACGAACCGTCCGTTGCCCGCCCCAGATTCGATATGGCTTTGATGTGTCCGGTTGCCGTTTCCATGACGACTACACACCCGTGGTCGGCCTCATAAAGTTCCAATTGCTTCAGCAGGGCATGGTGCGCAATATCCTGAACATATACGTCAATTGTCGAAATAATATCATAACCATCCTGCGGATCCACCTCGTTGACGTCACGGATTGGTTTCCACTGACCTTTGGCTATTTTCTGCTTCAGCACTTTTCCGTCCTTGCCATTTAAATATTCACGAAAAGCCCACTCGATTCCTTTTCCGTCGCGCTTTCCGTCGTGGCGGATCCGGTCGTAACCTATGGTACGTTCTGCTATTTTCCCGATTGGATGCTCGCGTACGGTCTTCTGTTCGGCTATTAATCCACCTTTGTATGTACCGAGACGAAAAAGTGGGAAACTCTTGATCCTCATATATTCGGTGTAGCTGAGTCCGCGCGCCAAAAGAAGATACCGGTTGTTGGAAGCCCTCGCTTTCCGAAGCTGCGAATGGTAGTAACCCGACGGTTTGCCCAGCAGAACTTCGAGTGAATCAGACAGTGGTTTTATGTTTTTTTCGAAATTATCAGAGGTGGGCGCAATCGCATCGAAGCGGATTGTATAATTAGGGATCGAAGTGGCGAGCAGGCTCCCGTCGGCCGAATAAATGTTGCCTTTGTTTGCAGGGATCACAAAAGTTTGCACGGTGCGGTCTTTGGCCAGTTGCCGCAAATGGTCACCCTCGACCCACTGAATATTGGTTAGTTTTACCACGATTCCGGCCGCCATCAGGAAGATCACAAATGCGATCAGGTAGATTCGGTATGAAATATTTTTTTCTTCTACGGCCATATTTTTTCGAGAAAGGATTTTTCTTTCGTCGTTTTTACTTTTATTTTTTGAGGCGGAACCGATGAGGGATAAATCCCCTTGGCCTCCATCTTTTTTGAGACTGTCGACTCCATTTTCAACTTCATAAGCTCTGAACGTCGGTCAACGAACTCGGACCGCAGTTCTTTCACTTCGCTGGTTAGTGCTATAATTTTGAAAACCTTACGCTCGTAATGCTGCGTATTGGCGATCATAATAATTGCGAGAATGATCAGGAATACTATAAACCGCCAGTTTTTGGTAGCATCTTCATTAATCAGGAACCGGGCTTTCAATATGCTGTAGACGCCGTGCTTCATAATTAAATTTTTTCAGCTATTCGCAATTTTGCGCTTCGGGCGCGGTTATTCAGTTTTATTTCAGCTTCATCGGGAACAATCAGTTTCCCGACGGTTTTAAATGGAACCGAAAAATTTCCGAAGAAATCCCGCTCCGGCTCACCTTCAAACATGCCATTTTTTATATATCTTTTAACCAGCCGGTCTTCAAGCGAATGGTATGAAATCACGCTGAGACGACCACCCGGCTTTAAAACTTCCAGTGACTGCTCAAGAAATTCCTTTAGTGCGTCCATTTCCTGATTCACTTCAATACGGATCGCCTGATACATCTGCGCCAGAATCTTGTTGCTTTTGTGCGCAGGAAGAAAACGTGCGAGAACCGTTTTAAGCTGTTCGGTATTTTTTATAGGCTGATCTTGCCGCGCTTCGATGATCACACGTGCAATCGCCGGTGCATTTTTAAGTTCGCCATAGTCCAGGAATACCCGGCGAAGATTAGCGTCGTCGTACCCGTTGACCACTTTATAAGCATCGAGTTCATCATTTTGGTTCATGCGCATATCAAGCCCTGCGTCGAAACGAGTTGAAAAGCCGCGCTCTGCCACATCGAATTGGTGAGACGACACGCCTAAATCAGCCAAAATTCCGTCGACCTGTCGCACATTGTGAAATCGAAGAAATCTTTTGAGGAACCTGAAATTTTCATTAATAAGAACAAACCTGTCGTCATCAATAGCATTCGCGAGCGCATCCTGATCCTGGTCGAAAGCAAATAACTTTCCGTCCGAACCAAGGCGGTTCAATATTTCACGGGAGTGACCACCGCCGCCGAAGGTGACATCAACATAAACGCCGTCCGGCTTAATGTTCAGCCCATCTACGGTTTCGTGAAGCAGTACCGGATTATGATATTCCATTGAAGTCGTCATTTATCGTTCCCATTACATCTTCGGCCAAATCAGCAAAATCAACTTCGCTGTTGTCTACCGATTTTTCATATAAATCCTTATCCCATATCTCCACGATATTTACTGCCGATGAAAGCACAATATCTTTTGTAATACTCGCAAACGCAGTCAAGTCTTTCGGAACCAGCAACCGGCCCAGCGCATCGATTTCAACCATTTTAACCCCGGCTGTAAACCTGCGGATGAAGTCGTTGTTCTTCTTAACGAACCGGTTAAGTTTGTTTATCCTGGCCATCATTACGTTCCACTCCGACATAGGGTATAGCTCCAGGCAAGGCTGAAACACCGACCTCTTAAGAACAAAACCGTCCTGAAGCGAAGTCGAGAGCTGCTTTTTCAAAGGCGCAGGCAACATCAGCCGCCCCTTGGCATCAACTTTACATTCGTATGTCCCGACAATTACATTCAAAAGCGTGGCTTTATGGTTACGAGCAAAAATAGAAAATAAAATACCACCATTTACCACATTATACCACTTTGTTGATAAGTTTTACCACTTCAGGGCCAGTATTATACCAAACCATACAAGCTAATGCTCAACGGTTTATTAAACATAAATCAGAATTTTGTTAAATTTTATAGTTAAACCAAACAATCCTGAAAACTATTGGCAAGAATTTGATTTTAATGCAAAATTTATTTTTAGTAGGTTTCGGTAGCGAAAGGGATAGCTATAAGACAACAAGTTGAAAACCAGTTTTGTGGATAAGATACAGAAGTGTGGAATCGATTTTATACAAAAAATAGGCGGCCAACTGCATTTTCTATATAAAATCCTATATTTGTCGCTATAGGAAAAGACCGCCACTACATGGACGAAAATTTAATAAAGGAAGGTAAATACAAGTATTTCGAAACCGGTGAAGGCACGCCGATTATCATCCTGCACGGGCTCATGGGCGGACTGAGTAATTTTGGCGGTGTCGCCGAATACTTTCCAACCCAGGGATATAAGGTCGTTATTCCTGAATTGCCTATCTATACCCAAAACATCCTCAAGACTAATGTAAAAGCATTTGCGAAGTACGTTAAGGATTTCATTACTTACAAGGGTTATGACCGGGTCATCCTGCTGGGCAATTCGCTAGGCGGCCATATCGCGCTATACCACACGAAAATGTATCCTGAAAAGATGCTCGGACTGGTTATTACCGGAAGTTCGGGATTATACGAAAGCGCTATGGGTGACAGCTACCCGCGCCGCGGCGACTACGAATACATTCAAAAAAAGGCCGAAGACGTATTTTATGACCCGAAAATCGCCACCAAGGAAATAATCGACGAAGTTTATACAATGGCTAATGATCGGATCAAACTGATAAAAACGCTGACCATAGCCAAGAGCGCGATACGACACAATATGGCGAAGGATTTGCCGAAGATGCATGTTCCTACGTGCATTATCTGGGGAAAGAACGACAAGGTGACTCCGCCCGAGGTAGCTGAAGAATTTCATAAACTTTTACCAAACTCGTCACTGTACTGGATCGACAAATGCGGGCACGCCGCAATGATGGAACATCCGGATGAATTTAACCAGGTAATGCACTCCTGGCTGAAGAAGGTCAACTTATAACCCACAAACCTCTGGCTTCCGTGGCTTCGTTTTGCGTACCTTTGCAAAAATCGACGTCATGAAAATCAATACCGCCGAATTTATCATCAGCAATTCCGATGTCAGTAAATGTCCGACCGAGATGTTGCCGGAATACGCATTTATCGGCCGTTCTAATGTCGGTAAATCGTCGCTGATCAATATGCTGACGAATCATAAAAACCTGGCAAAAACTTCAGGCCGACCAGGAAAAACACAACTCATCAACCACTTCAAGATCAACAACAACTGGTTCCTTGTTGATTTGCCCGGTTATGGTTATGCGAAAGTATCCAAAAAAACAAAGTCGGTTTTCCAGCAGTTCATTACCGATTATTTCGAGAAGCGCGAGCAGATGGTTTGTGCGTTTGTATTGATCGACATCCGGCATGAAGCGCAAAATATCGATCTGGAATTTATGGCTTATATGGGCGAAAGCGAAATTCCGTTCTGCATCATTTTCACTAAAGCCGATAAGATCAGCAAAACCAAGATTGATTCGCATATAGCAGCCTATAAAAAACAACTACTTGCAAATAACTGGGCAGAGATGCCGCACTACTTCGTCACATCATCCACTGACGGACTGGGCAAAGAGGAGCTGCTTGACTATATTGACGAAGTGAATCAGGAGGTGTTTAAAAATAACTCCGCTATTTAACCAGTTCCATTTTCTCGGCAAAATACTCGCAGAAATCCCTCATGGTATCCGACATTTTTTCATCATTTGTGGCGCGCTGGAATGTGTCGGCCATCGCAACAAGTGTCTGATGGAAAAATTTCTTCATCTCATCGACCGGCATGTCTTTGGTCCACAGGTCAATTCGGAGCGTTTCCTGGGCTTTGCTGTC
>CAZLWZ010000042.1:0-9280 GCA_964563275.1 uncultured Flavobacterium sp. | reverse complement strand
GATTTCAAAATGGTTTATTTCAATGCCGATGGAAATCAAAGCAGCATGTGCGGGAACGGAGGCCGATGCATCGTTGCCTTTGCCAAACGATTGGGAATAATTGATTCTGAAACCACGTTCTCGGCCGTCGATGGTGATCACTACGCCAAAATTCTCTCCGACGATACCGTATCGCTGCAGATGATCGACGTTCGTGATATCACGATCGCGAATGAGCATGTTTTCTTAGACACCGGTTCGCCACATCATGTGGAAACAGTTTCAGATCTTGCAAATTTCGATGTAGTAACCAAAGGACGCTCGATCAGAAACAGCGACCCGTACGGTGAGGCGGGCAGCAATGTGAACTTTGTCGAACAGTGCGGCGGCAACAGCTTTAACCTTCGAACGTACGAACGCGGCGTTGAAGACGAAACTTTTGCGTGCGGCACCGGGGCAACGGCAGTAGCTATCGCAATGTACGCAACCGGAAGAACAGCCACGACCAATGTTGATCTGAATGTAAAAGGCGGCAGGCTTTCGGTGTCATTTGACGAAACTGACGGTGGTTATACCAACATCTTCCTGACAGGTCCCGCTAATTATGTTTTTAAAGGCGAGATTGAATGGTAACGCTCAGAGGAAATACTATCTACCTGAGGGCGCTGGAGCCGGAGGATCTCGAGTTCGTTTATCTGGTCGAAAATGATGAATCGGTGTGGGAAATCAGCCATACTCAAACGCCATACAGCCGATATCTTGTGGTGCAGTATCTCGAAAATGCACAGCAGGACATTTACGAGGCAAAGCAGCTGCGGCTGGCGATCTGCCGCAACGGTGAGTTTGATGCAATCGGGCTAATTGATATTTTCGACTTCGACCCAAAGAACCGCAGGGCAGGCATCGGCATTATGTTGCAGGACAGGAGCAACCGCGGGAAAGGCATTGGGTCGGAGGCACTGCAGCTTCTGGTCAACTACGCCTTTACGCAATTGCAGGTGCATCAGCTGTATGCAAATATCGATTCGCAGAATGAACACAGCCTGAAACTTTTCCATAAATTTGGCTTTGTACCTGTAGGCACGAAGAAGGAGTGGAATTATGTACGAGGAAAGTTTCGAGATGAAATCCTTTTTCAATTAATCAACCATAACTAATCTATTTTGAATATCAAGAAAGCTCTCGTCATATTTTCGGTCGTGCTGGTGGCCGCTGCATCGGTTTATGGTTACCTTGAATACCGCAAGATTTTTTCGGCCAATACAAACTTTGAAGCCGACGAACTGTTTGTTTTTATTCCGACGGGATCCGATTTCGCATCGGTAACCCGAATCATGGAACCACATGTTGATGACATCAGCAAGTTTATAACTGTTGCTGAAAAGAAATCGTATCCGCAAAATGTCAGGTCGGGAAAGTTTCGGATCAGGAAGGGCATGAACAGCAACGACCTGATCAATTCCCTGCGGCAGAATGTGCCTGTGAACCTGTCGTTCAACAATCAGGAGCGTTTAGAGAATTTTGCCGGACGCATTGCCACGCAGATTGAAGCCGACAGTGTGAGCTTAATGGCGGCCTTTACCGATGCCAGGTTCCTGGCTGGTAACGGATTTACCCGCGAAAATATACTCGCGATGATGATTCCGAATTCATACGAGTTCTTTTGGAATACAAGCGCTGAAAAGTTTCGCGAACGTATGGCCAAAGAGTATCGGATTTTTTGGAACGATGAACGAAAGGCCAGGGCAGAAGCACAGAACCTGACACCGATTGAAGTTTCTATTCTCGCTTCGGTCGTCCATAAGGAAACGGTAATGTCGGACGAACGCCCGAAAGTAGCAGGAGTTTACCTGAACCGGCTGCGTAAAGGCATGAAACTCGAAGCCGACCCTACCGTAATTTACGCCGTAAAGTATAATGAAGGCAACTTTGACCGGGTTATCAAACGCGTTCTATATAAGGATCTTGAAACGGTCTCTCCGTATAATACGTATAGGAATACCGGCCTGCCTCCCGGCCCGATTGCAATGCCTGATATTTCTGCCATTGAAGCTGTCCTTAATCCGGAGCAACACAACTACATCTACTTCTGCGCAAGCGTTGAGAACTTTGGATACCACGAGTTCGCAGTCACACTTGCACAACACGAAGCCAATCGCCGCAAGTATGTCGCGTGGGTGAACAAGCAAGGCATTAAAAGATAGATGTGCCTGCATCGGCTCATATTGCCCATTACTTTGATGCTAAGCACACTGGCCAGCGGTCAGGGTATTGAGGAATTTCTTACTCCGGCCGATACTTTAAATGCCGGCAGGCGGAACTGGGTGATCGGCTCAGGCGTGGCTGTGGGTACTGGTACCCTTGTTGCGCTAAACTCTTTTTGGTATGCCGATTATCAAAAATCTTCTTTTCACTTCGTAAATGATAATGCACAATGGCTTCAGGTTGACAAAATCGGCCATGGATTTTCGTCGTACCACCTTAGCCGATTTGCAACAGAGTCGTTGCAATGGGGTGGTGTTAGTGGCCGCGAAAGCCTGTTGTACGGAGCGAGCGCCGGCTTTATATTTTTGTCGGCGATCGAGGTACTTGACGGTTATTCTGCTAATTGGGGCGCGTCGGCGGGAGATTTGGCTGCCAATGCGACGGGCACCGCTTTGTTTGTTTTCCAGGAACTTCTATGGAACGAGCAACGGATTGTCCCAAAGTACTCGTTTCATTCTACCGAATATGCTTCGGCCCGGCCCCAAGTACTTGGTGAATCGTACGGTGAACAGATGCTGAAGGATTACAACGGACAAACATACTGGCTGTCGGCTAATATACATTCATTTGCAAAACAGTCGAAACTTCCGCAATGGCTTAACCTCGCTGTGGGATACGGTGGCGAAGGCATGATCACAGGTGAAAACCGGCTGGTCAACACAGTCTTTTTGCCGACCGATAGGAGGTACCGCCAATTCTATCTCAGTCTCGATGCAGATCTTACTAAGATCAAGACTAAATCGCATGTATTACAAACCGTATTCTCTTTAATTAATGTTATAAAAATCCCGGCGCCGACTCTTGAAGTAGGGGTGGGGCAAAAAGTAAAATTTCACTTCCTATATTTTTAGAAAAGTTTAACTGCTTGATATACAGCTATAAAGTTTTTTATGTATATTTGCATCCGCAGAAATTTCTTATAAGATACTATGCAGTTGATAGTGACTGTTCTACAGTCATTGAACAACGGTGGTTTAAACCCGATAAGCGCAGGCTTTGAAAGTGACGTCTATAAGAAGAAAACAAGCACATGATTAAAAAATGGACATACTTCGCAAGTCTGGCAGCTATAGTTGCCTTTTTAAGTTCGGGTTTTAAACCCACCTCCCCAAAGCACAACATCTACGCTGAAAGCGGGCAAACAGAATATATTTATCCTTCACCGAAGCCCGACGACTACAAAACATCAAATATACCATTTACCGGAAAATTTTTCGTAGGCTACAAAGAAGCGATTGCCTTTAAGGAATCGCAGGGCAAGTATCATCTGGTCAATAGCCTCGGCTATATGGGGAAATATCAATTCGGCGTGAATACACTTCGCGCGATAGGGATCTATGATACGGTGCGATTCATGAACAGTCCGTCGTTACAGGAGAAGGCATTCGTAGCCTTACTTTCGAAAAACAAATGGGAACTGCGCAAGGAAATCGCCAAGTACGACGGGAAGACCGTTGGCGGCATCCTGATCACCGAATCGGGAATACTCGCCGCGGCTCATCTAGGAGGTGCCGGATCGGTTAAAAAATTCTTCAGGAGCAATGGTACGCGTTATCTCAGGGATGATTTTGGCACGTCGTTACGAAGTTTCATGAAAGCCTTTGGAGGTTACGACACCTCGGGAATCATCGCCGATAGCAATGCACGGGTAAAGTAGCAAGCAAAAATACTCATAATAAACCTGCCAGATGGCGGGTTTTTTACATTTTATGAATGATGAAGATTGCCGGGCGATTATGCAGGTCGACTTTCGATTTCTTCCAGTCGGATGCGCGCTGTGTCTTTATGAACTCGGTTGGCAAAGTGATGTCGGCAGCGATACACAGATGCGTATTTGGATGCAACGCCTGTAAAATGTCATCCAAAAGTTTGTTGTTCCTATAGGGCGTCTCGATAAAGATCTGCGACTGATTTTTATCATGCGATAGCTTTTCAAGGTTTTTTATAGCTGATTTCTTTTCTGCTTTATCGATAGGAAGGTATCCGTTGAAGGCAAACTGCTGTCCGTTCATACCCGATCCCATCATTGCTAATATTATCGATGACGGCCCGACCAGAGGTACCACCTGTATGCCTTTTTCGTGAGCGAGCTTTACAATCACTGCACCCGGATCGGCTACACCGGGGCAACCCGCCTCCGACATCAGTCCGACGTTTCTACCTTCCAGGCACGGTTTGATCATCGCGCCATACTCATCGGCTGCGGTATGCTTGTTCAACAGGCTTATCCGCAAGGACGATTGTGCTTTTTCGGGATCCACGCTCTTGATAAACTTCCGTGCCGTCTTTTCGTTTTCAACAATGAAATCGTCTATAAAGTTAATGGCGCGTTTAACCGTGTGAGGTAAGACGTCATCGGGAGCGACATCGCCCAAAGTTGTCGGGATCAGATAGAGCTTGCCTAAAAAAGTAATTGGCTTCATGCGTTAATGAGTATGTTTTTCCAGAAGGCGTCCGGCGATTATGTCGCAACATTCATCAAGCATTTTGTACACCGATTCAAAACCGTTTTCCAGTCCGAAATACGGATCGGGAACATCAACATTTTCACCGGGAAACAGTTCGTTCAGAATCATTTTGACTTTTGATTTCGCTTCTTCATTGGGTGCAAGAGCTGTTACATCATGGTAATTCCTGCTGTCCATTACATAAATCTGATCGTATGTGTCGAAATCGTTTTTGCTGAAATGGCGGCCTCGCTGATAGGTGATGTCGAGGTTGTTCAATTTAGCAATAGCGATTGAACGCGCATCCGGTGGCTGACCAACATGCCAGTCACCTGTACCCGCCGAATCTACCCGGAACCTGTCTTTTGGGAGCTTGGACTGTAGCAATCCTTCTGCCAATGGCGAACGGCAGATATTGCCCAGACAGACCATCAGAATTTTATACATATCGATAATTTGGATAGTAAAATTTTGGCTATAAAGAAAGCTTTTTGTGGATGTCTTCTACGAACTTTTTAAACTGTTTATCGGTCGACACGAGATTATCGACGGTCTTGCAGGCATGAAGCACCGTGGCATGATCGCGATCGCCAATTTGTGAACCGATATTTGCCAATGACGCTTTTGTAAATTTCTTTGCGAAAAACATCGCGAGCTGCCGTGCCTGTACCACGTGGCGTTTGCGGGTTTTCGACTGAAGCGTCTCGATATCGAGCTGGAAGTAGTCGGATACGATCTTTTGTATGTAATCGATCGAGATCTCGCGTTTTACATTTTTGACGAATTTCTCGACTACATGCTTTGCAAGTTCGAGGTTGACTTCTTTTTTGTTGAATGACGACTGCGCTATCAGTGAAATAATGGCGCCTTCGAGTTCGCGGACATTCGATTTGATATTACGTGCGACATATTCGATAATCTCCTCCGGCATCTCAACACCATCGCGGTATAAGATGTTCTTTAAGATGGATATCCGTGTTTCGTAATCCGGCTGATGAAGCTCGGCCGACAAACCCCATTTGAATCTTGACAACAGTCGCTGCTCGATATCCTGCATGTCTACAGGTGCCTTATCGGATGTGAGGATGACCTGTTTGCCATTTTGGTGCAGGTAGTTAAAAATGTGGAAAAACACATCCTGTGTACCCGATTTTCCTGACAGGAACTGCACATCGTCGATGATCAGCACGTCGATGAGCTGGTAGAAATGAATAAAATCGTTCCGGTTATTTTTCTTTACTGAGTCGATATATTGCTGGGTGAATATTTCAGCCGAAATATACAATACCGTTTTCTCAGGGTATTTATCTTTAATTTCAACACCTATTGCATGCGCAAGGTGTGTCTTGCCCAAACCTACACCGCCGAAAATCAGCAGCGGATTAAATGAAGTTCCGCCGGGCTTGTTGGCAACGGCCATACCGGCAGAACGTGCCAGCCGGTTTGAATCTCCTTCGAGAAAATTGTCAAAGCTGTAGTTAGGATTAAGCTGCGACTCGATTTTCAGGTTGCGGATGCCAGGTATTACGAACGGATTTTTTAATTCGGGGCTCAGGTTTTTAAAAGGTGCGTCTACTTCCTGGGCTTTTAACGGACTCCTATGTGCGCTTGGCAACTGCTCTGTGAACGGCTGTTTGTTGCCATAGGTGTTTTCCATCTTGATTTTATAAAGTAACTTAGCGTTTTTGCCAAGTTCTTTAGTAAGCGCAACCTTTAGAAGTTTCACATAATGCTCCTCGAGCCACTCGTAAAAAAATTTGCTTGGAACCTGGATGTAAAGTGCATTGTCTGTGAGCTCAACTGACTTAATCGGTTCAAACCAGGTTTTGTATGCCTGATCCTGGATATTGTCTTTTATAAAAAGGAGACAGTTTTCCCATACTGATTGCGCAGTTTTGTTCATGATTTATTCGGTCAATTAGGTTTATTATTAAAGGATATCTTACAAAAAAAAAGAGTGTCTTTTTGTAACTCTCGGGAGGGACAAATATGTGACAAAAATCGTTAAAAAAAAATTAATTGGCCGTTGATTTTTTGAAAATAATATCGTAAGCGGGCCATTTTTCAAATGTTAATATTAAGACAAATTTATGAGTAAAGATGACGTGGTACAAGTGCGTGTACGCTATTCAGAAACCGACCAGATGGGGGTCGTTTATCATGGAAATTACATTCCGTATTTCGAAATAGGTCGCGTTGAATGGCTTAGAAATAAAGGGTTTTCCTATAAAAGCATGGAAGAAAGCGGAATTGCGCTTCCTATTGTCTCGATGCATATTAATTATAAAAAACCTGCGCGCTATGACGATCTGCTAAATGTTAAAACGATCTTCCGCAAACAGTCCTCAGTGAAGATAGAATTTGACTGCGAAATCACTGATGCTCAAAACGAGTTATTAACAACAGGACACTTCATTCTGGTGTTTGTAAATGTTAAAACCGGCCGTCCAACAATGCCACCGGAGAACATTCTTTCGTTGCTTTCAGAACTTAATAACGACTGAGGCAAATTACACTTTTTTTTGAATGGTGATTCCAAAGGTTGAATTAAATATGTTAAAAATTTCGTCGGCATATTTCTGACGTATACTAAACGATATTTCACAAGCGAGATCCATCTTTTGGGATAGGATCTTGAGGTTTTTTTCTTTGATGATCCGCATTGCTTTGTCGAGGCTGGCGTATTCGAATGCTATAGTAAATGTGTCGTCGATGGTTTCCTCGACGATTTCCGATGTGCCAAGCGCCAATTGCGCGGTCGTTCTGTAGGCTGCGATCAATCCGCCTACGCCGAGTTTTGTTCCGCCAAAGAATCGGACAACTACAATAAGAACGTTTGTGACAGCAAAAGACTGGATCTGCCCGTAAATTGGCATTCCGGCTGTATTGGCTGGTTCGCCGTCGTCGTTAGTACGATGTTGTGCAGAGGAGGTACCGATTTTCCAGGCATAGCAAAAATGTCCGGCGCCGGGATGTTTTTTTCGCAGGCCGTCTATTATATCTTTTACTTCGGAATCGTTGGAGAGGGGAAAAACGTAGCCATAGAATTTGCTGTTTTTCTCTTTAAAGAGTACTTCATCGGACGCGGCAGCGACTGTCTTGTAAATGTCGGAATCCAAATTACTTTCGCTCAAGTATTTTTTTGTCAAACAAATCAACGACATCTTCTTTTCCTGGCTGAAGGTGCCATACCTGGAGTCCTGCTTCGCGTGCCGCTTCGATGTTTTCAAGTTTATCGTCCACGAAAAGCGTCCGCTTGGGGGACAGGTCATGCTGGTTGATCAGGTAGGCAAATATTTCGGGTTCAGGTTTGCGCATGCCCATCTCAAATGAATAATAGACCTTTTCAAAGCATCGGTAGAAATCGCCGGAAAACGACAATCCTACTTTATGTTCGAACCGGTCAATATGTATCGCGTCGGTATTCGTCAATAGGAAGAGGCGGTAGTTGCCGCACAGCATCTGCAGGAATTCGAGTCGGTATAGCGGAAATTCGCCGATGACTCTGTTCCACGCAAAACGAATATCGTCAATGGAGGCATTTGGAATATATTTCTGAAATCCTTCGATAAATTCAAGTTCGGTGATTTTCCCCTTTTCGAAAGCGGTATTTAGCGTAAGCAGCTCGTCGTTAGGCCCGTCAAGTCCCAGTTTCTTAAACTCCTCGACGGCGGCTTCTTTTTCAAGGTTCAGAAAAACATCGCCGAAATCGAATATTATCGTATTAATCATATCTTCTGAATATTAATAGTTCGTCATCGCCAACGCTTTCTCTTTGTGTCGGGACGTTTTCAAAAGCAGGTGCGCGTACTCCTTCTAACAAATGATTTTTTCCTACAAAAACCCGTGCCTCATCCCATAAGTTGCGGTCGATAAACGATTGCAGCGTGCGTGTCCCGCCTTCAATTATCACCGATAATATCTCGTGTTTGTGCATCACAGGCATCAATTGTCCCGCCATGTCGCTAAAATCCACTGTTTCGGAAAATGCATTTTCGTAATAACCTGGTTCTGCAGATACTACGATGGTTTTCGCCCGACTATCAAATATATGATTTTCTTTTGGAATTCGCAGATTCCGGTCAAGCACCACACGAACGGGATCATGGCCATAGTAATCACGGGACGTCAGCTGGGGATTGTCGGCTACGGCGGTATTTGTTCCGATTAAAATTGCCTGCTCTTCGGTGCGCCATTTGTGGACCATCTGCCGTGAAAGCTCTCCCGAAATCCATACCGGCTTTTTCTCGTCGCGACCTGAATGCGCAGGTGCGACAAATCCGTCGGCACTTTCCGCCCATTTCAGGATAATGTACGGACGGTTTTTCTGCTGGTATGTAAAAAAACGCCGGTTCAGGTCTTTGCACTCTTCCTCGAGCACGCCCACCGTTACGTTCGCCCCCGAATCAAAAAGCTTTTTGATTCCGTTGCCACTAACTTTCGGGTTCGGATCGGCGGTTCCAACAACAACATTCGGGATTTTATGCCTGATGATTAAATCCGCACATGGCGGGGTTTTTCCGAAGTGGCTGCACGGCTCCAGGCTGACATACAAGGTCGATTCGCCGAGCAGTGATTTATCGGCAACC
>CAZLWZ010000041.1:0-9423 GCA_964563275.1 uncultured Flavobacterium sp. | reverse complement strand
TGTGTAAAGTCCAGCTGCATTAATTCGTTTTTATATTCTTTAACTCATCTACCGATATGTCGAATGCATCGGCATAACGACGCAAAACAGTATCATTCAATTTACTAAAAACCTTTGGTTTGAAATGTCTCTTAACCTGCCAAACCCATTTGCCTACATAGCTGGCGAGGATTGTCGGGTCCATTTTATGAAGTTCCATGTAATAAACGATGGGGCTGACTTTGCCCTCGCGGACCTGCTGTTCTGCTTCTGCAATTCGCTCATTGATCAGCGACATAGAGTTGTCGAGCGCGATTGTCTTTGGTTCCCAACCCGCGCTTAAAGCTGTGGTGTAGTTTCCATTTTCATCGACGGCATAGCACAACTCGCGCATATTGCTGGCGGAAAGGCTACTTTGATCCTGTGGGACTTCATCCTTTTTCATCGGGTTCGGTTTTAATAAAAAGGTTAAGTTCGCATTCCATCAACAAACCGTCGTCTGAATAAGTGCTGCAACTCACGGTGCAGGTATTGTACAATTCGGTTGCAAAACTTGACACAAGCCTTGACACGGTTTCGATTCTTTGGCCGCTTGCCGGCAGAGAAACGACTTTTATTTTTTTTATCGAACTTATAAACCCTATGACATTTTTCCTGTCCTTGTTTTCAAGGTCATCACTGTCAAAATAAGACTGAGCAACAATGGTCGAACATGTCTGAGCGGCGTTTTCGATCAAACCGTATTCGGAAAATTCACCATTTTCGATAAAGATATTATCGGCTGATATAACAAAATCCGTTTTGACCATGTCTGCTGTAAGCTCATTGACGTGGTCCACCATTAGCATTGGCGGCCGGTGCGGAAGGAATCTGCGGATATTTATGCTGCTGGTCGACATTACTTGGCTAATACTGTTTTCATTTGCCCGTGGGCGATTTCGTTGTCATTTATTTTGGTTGACACCGATACCAGTGTGATTCCCATAAATTCCTGCAGAATCGACACATGGGTTACAATAGGCTGGCCAATTCTCGGAAGGGCGTTAATCACGATCTCTTTTATGGAGCCGATGTAGCCTTCAGGCGCGTCCTCTTTTTTCAGGTAAAAGGTATAACCTGTATGAAGTGCCACCGATTGGGCCATGTGTTCTATCAAACCCGATTCTGTGAAATAACCGGCGTCGGCAAACAGATTGTCCTCATTTGCAGTAAATCCTGACACGATCGAATCTTCAGAATATGAAAACAGCGAATCCACCATAACAAACGGATTTTTTTGAGGCAACAGCGCCTGTACAGCTTCTTTTTGAAATAATGATGTCATTAGCAAACGGTTAAGCACGCATGCGCGTATGAGAATCGGCCGCTTTCGGGCACAATCAGTAATATTTTCTGGCCTTTCTGAAGTTTTCCGCTGTTCATCAACTCCTCGACCATCAGGTACACCGATGCCGAACCTACGTTTCCGACTTTCGGCAAATTCATGAACCACATCGATTTTGGAAAGTCTATATCGCGTGCAATCATCGCTTCGTAAAATTTATCGACGAAATATTTAGAGGAAACGTGCGGCAGGAAATAGTCGAAATCAGAAGGCGACATATCGTGTTTTTCAAGCGTCGTGACGATGCAATCGGATCCTTTCTCGAGAATGTGCTGGTCGAGTATTTTCACATCCTGTTTTATAGCAAAAAGTGATTTTTTTTCCCAGTCTTCGGAGGGATAATCACTCCACGGCTTTAATTCGCCATTTTCGAGTTTATCGCCGCCGGCATACATGCAGGCTTCGAGTTCGTGGGCAAACGAATAGGCTTCCATCCAGTCTATCCGCAGCGAAACGTCGCCTTTGGGCTGGTTCTGAAGCAGGAAAGCACCGGCGCCGTCGGATAACATCCATCTCAAAAAATCTTTTTTGAAGGCGATTATCGGCTGTTCGTTCAGATTTTTTAATTCGAGAATTTCGTTTTTAAATTTATCGGCAAGCATCCACGATGAGACTCGTTCCGATCCGGTACACACCGCATTGGTCGAGTTTCCTGATTTTACCGAAAGATACCCGTATTTCAGAGCGTTCATTCCCGAGCAACAAACGCCTGAAGAACTGTTGAGTTCTACCGACCGGTTTTTCATTAAACCGTGGACCATCGCCGCATGTGACGGCAGAAGATGATCAGGGGTTGAGGTTCCACAAGACAACACTTCGATGTCATTGGGTGTAAATTCCTCGTCGAAAAGTTCGCGTATTGCACCGTAGGTCAGGTCGGCATTGGTATGCGTGACGGCACCCGACTTGTCTATTGCGTAATAACGCGACTGGATCCCGTTGTTGCGCAGAATGATTTTACGCGCTTTCGAGGCGGTTTCATTAATGATGCCAAGCAGGTTTTCCATGTCGTCATTCGACACGGCGTCATTAGGGAGATATTTTCCGGCTTTTGTTATAAAAACTTCAGACATATTTTTTTTAATTCAACTCGTAACACTTTGAAAATAAGCAATTATCTTCTTCCTTTTTTTAATTGTAAAAGGATAGGTTAGGGCGTGCAAGATAAATACTATTGGCGAGATTACCCAGATTGCCAGAAACAAATAGATATAAAAAACTTTAAGCCAGGCCGCGCGCGATTTTTTTCTGTTTCGAATAAAACGCGACCATTTTTCAAAGATAAAGTTGCCCTTTCTATCCACGCTCACGAGATACAGGCTGACATAGACGCCTCCATGACTGACGATTTTCATCTGCAGGTTGTCATAATCATTTCGATGAAGGCCTTCCCTGATCAGATCGCCATAAACAGATGCGCCACGGATGTCCTGGTTCGAAACACCGGGAAGCGGGAATATGCCCAAATATTTTCTCTTAATTCCGCTGAACATCCAATCGACTATCGTCACCACGCTGACAAGATTTCCTGCTTTGTCGACAAAAGCGACGTTTCCTTTAAGAAGCGCACCTTTTTGATGTAACAGTGCCTTGACCTTTTCCTGCGCCAGCATCCACATGTTCCTGCATGAAATCACCGTTACGACAGGTGTGTTGTTAAGAATTTGCCCGGCAACATCAGATTTCAGAAAAGAATTTACGGGGATGGAAGGCGAAAGATACCAAACCTGATATGACAATATGACAAGATCGTACTTGGTCTCCAGGACATCTGGCGGCACCGGCTTCAACGGCACCGGTACCTGCTGAAAAGATTCGGGGAAAACATCAAAAAAAGTCTCTTTTGTCCACGGGAACGGAAACGGTTCTTCAGGAACAATTTCATAATACGTAACCGCGACTTCATTGTCGTTTACCAACGGTTGCACCAGAGTCTTTGCGATCTCGGTTGCCTGTCCCGACTGTGAATAATGAATTACAAGAACATTTTTCATCGTATCGCTACTGAAGTTTAGCCTGCGGCTGGAGTGTTAATTGATATTTCTTTAAAGGTGCGTACTTTATCGGAACGCTTTTTATGAATATACTCGTCCCAGGTATCGGGATTTTCAGCATCATAAATTCGCAATTTTTTGTCCTGCCCATCCTTTAGAAGGTCGGCAGACGTTGTTCCCAATATAACTGCCGCGGCTTCAACACCTGAATATGAAGCGCCTGTCACCCCATGCGACGTGGTACTGGCGCCGCAAAGATATAAACCGTCAATCGGACTTTTATGCTTGTAGGCGAACGGACCAACCTGACGCAGCGTTTTTTCGGTGCCGTACACGCTTCCGCGCGTAGATCTTACGTAATATTGATTCGTTTTTGGCGTACCTAATTCGGCCTGAACCACATGCTTTTTGGCACCGGGAATCAATTCCTCGACGGTGTTCATGAACATCTCGATAATTCGCTCCTTAAAATGGTGGTATTCCCCGGTATGATAATCATCGATGTTGTTAAAATTTTTCAAGGCATCATATCCTATATACGTAACAATTTCGAAATTATGATATTTGCCGTTGAAGCTCGCCGGATCTTTTAACGTTGTGCAGCTTAAAAACAGGGCGGGAAATTTTTCTTCCCTACTTAAGTCGCCTTCGAGCAGTATGTTAAACAGTCCGTCAAGGTCCTCATTTTTAAATTTCCAGATGTTTCCTGAATCAATGCCGGCGGCAGTCACATCCATTTCAAGTGTCAGGAACAAAATAAGTGAAGTAATTGAATATTTTGTGTTGTCGAGTTTCTTCTGGAACTTCTTTGAGATATGTTCGGGATCTATCAACTTTGTAAAAGTCGTCGACGGATCGGCATTGGAAATGATATTGCCGGCAAATATTTCCGACTGATCGTCGAGCCTGACGCCATAGGCACGGTTATCTTTAACCAGGATTTTTTCTACGCCTGACGCAGTGCGAACCACACCGCCATATTCCTTTATTTTTGAAGTCATTGCTTTGACGATTCCGCCACCGCCACCCATTGGGTAATATCCGCCCTCGAAATAATGGTACATCACCGAACAGTGCACAGGAAAACTTGCACGTGCGGGAGGCAAGCCGTGGTCTCCGCATTGCGAATTCAGAACCGCGCGAAGAACCGGATCCTTTATATGCCAGCCAATCACGCGCTTGAGGCTGAACAAAGCGAATTTTCCAAAGTGTTTCGTACGAAAAGGGACTGTTATCTTCTGCCAAAACCCTTTTAATTTCGGAATTAACTGCAGCTCCGTATTTACTTTTGAGATTAAAGAAAGATATTCCTTTATATTTTTGCTCTCGTGCGGAAAATGTTTTATCAAGCTTGCTTCCAGATTGTTGACGCCTGCCGGAAGATCAAATTGCCGCTCACCAATAAAACAATGATCATAACCCTTTGGATTCATCCGAAAGAAAATCAAATCATCGGCTACGCCAAGTCCTTTATACAAAACATTGGTTGACTGACCTTCGTCAAGCAGGCCAATATAATGTACACCCGGACTAAATCGTTGTCCGTTCAGGGTAAAACTATGACACCATCCGCCAGGCACCGTATGCTGTTCAAGCACCAGTACTTTCTGCCCTGAGCGTGCAAGACAAAGCGCCGCTGCGAGGCCGCCTGCTCCTGAACCTATGACGATTGTGTCAAATTCTTCCATATTTAGTGTTAGATTGGCCCATTGGGATACGCGGTTTATTTTTTATTCGGAAAGGAATCCCAGAAATCGAAATAATTGAACCACTGCAACGGATATTTTAAGAGCATCGATGAGACGCTTTTGATGTACGTATTTAACAGCTCCTGCTCGTTGCGGTGTTGTACCTCGGCACGGCGTGCGTATAGATGGTAGTGTAATTTACGTTCTTTCATTACGTAGACGAACACCACCGGCACTTTAAGGCGGGATGCTATCAAAAACGGCCCCGACGGGAATTTAGCCGGAGCGCCAAGAAAATTTCCCTCCAGGTATTTCGTACCCTCCAGATAACGGTCGCCGGTAAAGCATACCAGTTCATTTTTTGCCAGGGCGGTATTAATTTCGAAAATATGCGACATATCCTCTTTGACGATAATGTACTTTGCAGCGGAGACCTGCGATACTTTATCGAGGTATGCTTTTATGGCGCGATGCTCATTATCGGTGGTGACCACGTTTATTGAAAAGTCAACATCGATATCGCGAAAAAAGTGCTCATTTATTTCAAAATTGCCGATATGGGCGCTAATTAATACGCCACCTTTTTTTTCGGCCAATAACTCGGTCAGCAGTTCGACACCGTCAAATTCGTACGTGTACTTGTGCCGCAAACCGGCAGCGATCGCGATTTTGTCGATAAGAGTTTGACCAAAGACATAGTAGTTTCTATAAACCATTTTTTTGGCCTTCCAATATGAATAACCAAGGCGGTTTCTGAAATAATAGTAGATGACGCGGTTGCTTTGCTTCAGGAACAGAAAATAATAAGCGGCAACAAAGTAAAGTATAAAATAGGCGGTTCTGACACCGAATTTATTGATGCAAAAAACGAAAATCTGATAACCTAAAACCGTTCCTCTGGATTTACCATCCCATTTTCCCATCTCATTTTGTTTTAGAAGAAGCGGTCGGGCTTAGTAAGCCGACTATTTATTCTTGATTTTGTTTTCGATCATGTCATAGAAATTCTGGAAAGTGGTGATGCCAACAAAATCGGCTTCGCCTAGTTTAATTCCAAAATTCGATTCCACGGTCACTACAAGATCGACGTAGTCCAGGCTGTCAAGGCCCAGGGTGTCCTTTAGGTTCGCTTCGGGTTCGATGGTATCGATATCGACCTCAAATTCGTCGGACAAAAATGTATTGATCCGTTCTATTATCTCTTCTTTGTTCATTTTGTTTTAGGCTTTTTTTACGATTAATGCCGAATTGGTCCCTCCAAAGCCGAAGGAATTCGACAAAAATATATTAATTTCTTTAGTAATGGTCTCGGTGGCAATATTTAATTTCCGGGAGTCGGCATCAGGTGAAGTCAGGTTTATGTTTGGCGCTACGAATCCGTTTTGCATCATCAATATAGAATAAATCACTTCGCTTGCACCGGCCATCCAGCATTCATGTCCGGTCATCGATTTTGTCGAACTAACATGAGGACTGCTGTCGCCGAACACCGAGTAAATGGCTTTCGCTTCGTTTTCGTCTCCCACGGGAGTAGAGGTCGCGTGCGCGTTGATATAGTCGATTTCTGAAGGTGCGATACCTGCCTGTTCCAGCGCTTTTTGCATCGCCTTTCGGGGACCGTCAACATTTGGGGTAGAGATATGTTCACCGTTTGATGAAAATCCGTAGCCGATGACCTCGGCCAGAATTGTCGCACCGCGCTTCACCGCTGAATCGTAGGACTCCAGCACCAGTGTTGCACCGCCGCCGCTCGGGACCAGTCCGTTTCGGCCCGAATCAAACGGGCGTGATGCTTTTGCAGGCTCACTTTCATCGGGAGAGAAAACGCCGAGTCCGTCGAAACTGCTCATCGCATATTTATTAATTTCCTGAGCGCCCCCGCAGATAATCATTTCCTGAAGGCCACTTTTGATCAGATAATATCCCATCCCAATGGCGTGGGATCCGCTGGCACATGCCGCACTGACCGTGAGATTGATTCCTTTCAGTTTAAAAATTGTCGAAAGGTTCATCGTCACCGTTGAATTCATCGATTTAAAAATAGCGCCCGAGCCGATTAAAGCCGTGTCTTTTTTCTCACGGATGATATCGGTCGCCTCTATGATTGCGCGGGAAACGCTGTCGTTGCCGTACAGGATCCCCACTTCATTTTGTTCAAGGAAAGCATCATCCAGATTTGCCTGCGCCAGCGCCTGGATTGTAGCCATGTAGGCGTATTCGGTTTCCTCACCGATGCTGATGCGCTGGCGACGGTTCAGCAGATTCTTCAGGTCTGGTTTCGGAACCAAACCGGTCAAAGATGATCTAAAACCGAATTCTTTTCGTTCGGGATCCACGCCAATGCCCGACCTGCCTTCGAAAAGAGACTGGCGAACTTCCTCAAGTGACGTGCCGATGCAGGAGTGAATTCCCATACCGGTTATAACAACCCGTTTGTCCATTATGTGTTTGTTTATGAGTAGATTCCTCCGTTGATGTTGATGGTTTCTCCCGTGATGTAACCCGCTTTACGCGACGCCAGGAAACTTATAAGATCGGCAACTTCCTCGGCTTCGCCAAAACGGTTGACGGGTACCAATTTTATAAGTTCTTTTTCGTCTAACGCACTTGTCATGTCGGATTTTATAAAGCCCGGCGCGACCGCATTAACTGTTATATTTCGCTTTGCGACTTCCTGCGCAAGCGCCTTTGTTACCGCAACGATGGCGCCTTTGGCAGCGGAATAATTCGTTTGCCCCGGTGTTCCTTTAACTCCGGAAACAGAGGCAAGATTAATTATTCGGCCATATTTATTGCGCAGCATTTTCTGGATAAAAAAATTTGTGACATTATAGAAACCGTTTAGGCTCGTGTTGATCACCTGAGACCAATCGGCGTGGTTCATCCACATAAACAAGCCATCACGCGTGACACCGGCATTATTTACGATCACCTCAACAATTGCGTCGGGATTCGCATCCTGCCATTTGGTCAACTCCGCCGTCACCGATGCAGCATCGGCAACATCGAACTTCAGAATTTCGCCGGTCGCGCCGTTAGCGATTACTTTCTGCAAAGTTTCTTCAGCGGCTTGCTGGTTCGACTGATAATTGATTAAAATATGATAATCGGTGTCGATGGCGAGCTTTTGGCAGACAGCGCTGCCGATTCCCCGCGAACCCCCGGTTACTAATGCACATTTCATATAGTAGGTTTTTGAGTGTTATTGTTAGTGGAACGGTTCTGCATTTTCAAACCATTCGCCAAGCACTTCGCCTTTGGTGTTTATGAAACCCCATTTCTTTTCGTGCTTCACCCGCGCCAGACCGTCGACGAACCCTTTTTCCTGACCGCCAAAAAGTCCCATGATGCCGGCAGTGATTCCGTATTTGGTTGGGATAACGACTTCACCGGTTTCATTCATAAAGCCCCATTCTTTATCCTTTACCGGTGCGAGGCCATCAGCACTAAAAACCTCGGCATCTTTAAATCGCGGTTCAATAACCATCACGCCTTTTTTGTTTATAAAACCCCAACCTTTACCGCTGTAAACCGGAGCAAGGTTATTGGAAAACGCTTTGGCCTTATCAAACTGTGGAAGGATTACCCAATTTCCCTGCATGTCGATGAATCCAATTTTACCGTCTTTACGAGCGTATGTAAGGTCGTCGCTATGGAAATCCCAGATTTTATCTGCGCCATCAATAATGGTGAAGTTATTGTCTTTTACGATGCCAAACGAAGTCCCGCGTTGGGCCCAGGTTACATTTTTGTAGATGTTTCCGATATCGTCATATGCAGGCTCGACCACTTCTTTGCCGGTTTTGCTGATCAAACCCCAACGATCATGAAGTTTTACGCGTGCATGTCCGTTTTCGAACGACTTTATGACGTCGTATTTCGGAGCCACCACAACCTCCATGTTGGTATTGATGAGTCCAACTTTTTTATTCTGTCTAAACAAAGCCACACCATCTTCAAAGTCGAATAGCTTGTCGGTCTCAGGATGTTTCAAAACTTCGCCCTGTTTATCGATATATAGCCATTCCTTTCCTTTTAAAACAATGCAGATTCCGTTGTTGAAATACTTTACCTCATTATAAGTAGCCGGAATTACCTGCTCACCTTTTTTATTTATAAACCCCCAACGTTTGTTGTCTTCGACGGCCGCAAGACCATCCGAAAAGTTTTTTGCGTTTTTGAATTGTGGTTTGATCACAAATTCGCCTTTTTTGGAGATATAGCCAAACTGGCCGTCCTTCTTAACCAGCGCCAGTTCCTGCGCTGCGGTTATTTGTGCAACAAGCAACAGTAAAAAGTAAAATTGTTTCATTGGAAAAATATTAGTTGTTAATTAAATGGTCTTTCACTTTTTGAGTAAGTGGATATATCACCTGAT
>CAZLWZ010000040.1:0-9545 GCA_964563275.1 uncultured Flavobacterium sp. | reverse complement strand
CGTTTATTTTAGCAGATGTCGCGGAAGAATCTCAGAACGAAAATTTAAAATAGTTATATAAGGATTAGGATGTTATAGAAATTATATTAATTTTACACCTAATTATGTAATATTGCGCCCCAGCTACCGTTACAAAAACGAACCAGAAATTCAGTAAAACGAATTTTATTTATAAATCTAAAGTAGTCGCAAAGACGTGCTTGAAAAATAAAAAATAAAATGCTTAATAAACTTATTCCGTACGTACTTACAATTTTATTGGCCACATCGTTTTCCGTTTCTGCTCAGGAAGCAACCTCGAAAAAGCAGACGAAGAAAGGAGTTTCGCAAAAGACAGCTTCTACTGCAAACTCAAAAAAAACACAATCTACCTACGATAATATCAGAGCGCTACTCAACGACAATGATGCGGGTGACATCGATTTTTCAGCCCCGGAAAACTATGTCGCAGTACAAATGATAAATAACGCCATGACGTTTATTGGCGTAAAATACCGCGGAGGAGGAACAACTTTAGCAGGAATGGACTGCTCGGGAATGGTTACTGCAGTTTTCAATATGTTTGATATGAACCTTCCGCGTCGTTCCAGTGAAATGGCGAAAGTGGGTCAGAAAGTAATGCGAGAGCACGCACAAAAAGGAGATCTGGTATTTTTTAAAACCAATGGTAAGAAAAGCATCAACCATGTTGGCCTGGTCGTAGATGTAACTGAAGATGAGATTAAATTCGTACATTCTTCAACGTCTCAGGGCGTAATAGTTTCCTCAACCAAGGAACCATATTACAGCCGCACGTTTGCACAAATAAACAGGGTTTTATAGATTTTATTTAGAGTTATATATGTGCGGACACTTCGGTGTCCGCTTTTTTTTGCCTTGGTTTTTAAGCATTTCTCCATTTTTTCCGTAACCTGGTTTTGTCGCAGATCCATAGCTTTATTAAAAAAGCAGCAGCTATGACAATCTTCCGGTTTCCGTTAGCACGAATAACCGTGGCTTTTATCGCAGGTATAATTATCGCAGAGTATATAGAGGCGCCAGTCGAACGTCTGCTACTGATAGCCGCGGCAGCCCTATTTTTATTGATTCTCCTTTTCCTCTCGGCCAGGCGCGATCTGATTCAGAGAATATATTTCGGCACCTGTGTTTTTTTGTTGGCGGGAGTTTTGGGAATCCTGACGGTGGCTATCAACAGTAGTCAAAACCAAGCAGAGCACTACCTGCATAAAATTACCGAAGAAAATCAGCAAAATAAATTACGGGTACTCATCCGTGGCCGGCTAAAGAATACTGCAAATTACAGCCGATATATAGCCGAAGTCACCAATATAGAATCGTTACGCTGCACCGGAAGTATTCTGATAAATATTCGACTGGAAGATGGTTCGTTCAATTATGTTTCAGGAACATTCCTTGATCTTACTGCTGAAATTCATCAGCATTCAGCACCTTTAAATCCGGATCAGTTCGACTATGGAAAATACCTTAGCCGCAAAAACATCCACGCACAAATCTACTGCCATCCGGACCAGATCCGACAAGTGCCTGTACCAAAAACCGATATGTTGCATTATGCCGACCGATTGCGCAGCACGATAACATCAAATTTGCAACGCAGCGGTTTTAGCAGCAGGGAATTGCCGGTACTAAGTGCTTTGGTGCTCGGACAGCGGCAGGATCTGTCAGCTGATATCATACGAGATTATCAATACGCCGGTGCAGTACATATCCTCGCGGTGTCGGGCCTTCACGTAGGGCTGGTCCTTTTACTGTTGAACTCACTTCTAAAAGCACTGCCTCCAAACCGGCGCACCTCTTTAGCTAAACTGCTGGTTGTAATTTTCGTACTGTGGGCCTTCGCCATCATTGCATCATTATCACCGTCGGTGGTGCGCGCTGTGACGATGTTTACTTTCGTCGCTATTGGAATGCATATGAACAGAAGCACCAACATCTATCACACGCTGCTGGTATCAATGCTCGTTATACTTCTATTTCAGCCTGCCTTTATATACGATGTGGGCTTCCAGCTCAGCTATACTGCGCTTTTTTCGATTTTGTGGCTGCAACCACTGCTGATGGATCTCTGGGAACCGAAACACAGAATCATCCGCTACTTTTGGAGCATATTGACTGTTTCAATAGCAGCGCAAATTGGTGCTTTTCCAATCAGTATATTCTACTTTCATCAGTTCCCCGCACTATTCTTTATTACTAATCTGATTATTATTCCTTTCCTGGGAGTAATCATGGCTTATGGAATTTTAATTATGATTATTGCCGCAATAGGATACGTACCCTCAATGCTAATCTGGGGATTAGAAAATTGTATAGCCGCTATGAATTTTATAATTGCAAAAATTGCTTCGGCAGATTCCTTCGTGATAACCAACATTCCGCTGAACATTTACCTGCTTCTGACAATATACCTGCTACTGATTACATTTTTTTACTGGATTAAAAAACCTGATTTTTACCGGATGGCAGCAGCATTGGCAGCTGCTGTAATACTCAGCATCGCTTTCTTAGGAACCCACTGGCAGCATGAACATCTACAACAATGGATGATCTTTCAAATTCGGAATAAAACACTTATCGTGGAACGATCAGGAAAAGCAGCAAGTGTGGTTGCTGACCGCGAAAATTTGACGGAATATGAGCAAAGAGTACTGCAGAGCTATCTCACTGCAAACTATATTGAAAATGTTAGATACGAATCGGCGTCGAACGTTCGCGTTTTTAAAAATATTAAAATTCTGATGGTCGATAGCACTGCTGTATACCCCGAGGCGAAAACCGACGTATTACTTCTCACCCAGTCACCAAAGATAAATCTCGATCGTTTAATCTCCTCCACGCAACCCGAAGTTGTCGTTGCCGATGGTTCGAACTTCAGAAGCTATAAAAACAGGTGGCGAACGACATGTGCAAAAGCAAAAATCCCTTTCCACGATACAAGCGAAAAGGGATATTATAAATTGCAATAATTACTTACGTTTTATTTGCGGAAAGAATCTTATTGGCGCCTTCAATCCATTTCGCCGGTCCGCCGGCAATATATCCTGTACGGCCTAGTTGTTCAAAATTTATTTGGTTGCCGCCCTTGTCTTGTTTTGCGTTCGCAATCCAGATGGTCGGGTAGCCTCGCACGCCAAAGAACTGTTGCAATTCCGAATTTTGCTTTTGCAGTTCAGGTGCAATCGGAGATCTTCTCGGAAAGTCAAGTTCCACCAGCACTACATTTGATTTCGCCCAAGTGCTGAATTCAGGCGTTTTGAAGACTTCCTTTTGCAATCTGATACACCAGCCACACCAATCGCTTCCGGTGAAAAACAACAGCAAAGGCATTTTATTTTTCTGCGATAACTTCACAGCTTTTTTTATGTCGGTGTGCCACACAGGCTCTTGTGCATATATATTGCTGGCGGCGACAAATAAAACGATTATCAGAAAATTTCTCACGGTTAAATTTTAATAAGCGGAAGTAATTGTTCAGCGGTGTAATATCCTACGATAGGCTCCTTAATATTTCCTTTGGTGTCAAGAAGGTACATCGATGGATAACCTTTAACCTGTAAAAAAGCGGTAAACTGATGCATGGCGTTTCGTCCTCTTCGGCTGGCATCATACCCCGGGTTTGAAAAGGTCTTACCATTAAAAGTTACGGTTGAATTACCTTCTGCGTTAAACTTAACAGCGTAATAATTATCCGATATGTACTTGATGAAATCCTGATTGGAAAAGGTATTGCGGTCGAGCATCTTACAGGGTCCACACCAGTCGGTATAAACATCCATAAAAATTGGTTTAGGTACCTTTTTTTGAGCTGCGAGCGCTTCATCGACCGTCATCCATTTTATTTGCTGTGCGTTCGAAGATACAGAACCCGCAACAATAAGCAGTAATAATAATAATTTTTTCATATCCTTTTCATTAATAAATTTCAAAAACGGTGCCGACAATTACCGGACACCATGCATTAACTTTTTAATTACAGGCGACATAACAATCGAGAACAGCGCCACTCCTACCGATACGGCAGCTAATATCCAGAAGAAAAAGCTCAATCCGTGTTCATTTGCAATACGGTCGATGTTCTCGCCAAACATTCCGGCACCCTTCATTCCGATGGCAACCGCAAGATACCAAACTCCAAACATAAATGCGATCATCCTGCCCGGCACAAGCTTACTCACGTACGAAAGTCCGACAGGTGAAATGCAAAGTTCTCCCATCGTATGGAAAAGATACACCAAAATTAACCAAATCATACTTACCGATGCCGTTTTGGCTCCGGGCGCAATTCCGCTGGCACCATACGCTACGCAAGCCATACCCAATGCCAGCAAGAACATTCCTATTCCATATTTCATATTTGCCGAGGGATTGTATTTACTTTCCCACCATTTCGAAAACAATGGCGCCAGCGATATGATAAATAGCGAATTCAGGGTCGAGAACCATGTCGCCGGTACTTCGGTAACAGGAATTGCCACTTTATCGATCAGCAGGAAATCGAGCGTCGAATCCGATAAATCCAGAAGTCCCGCGGTATAATAATCTTTAGCGAGCATCCATAGCGCAATTGTCCATATAATCAGGAAGCTGATGCTCAGAATAATATTAGCCATTGCATATTTGGCGAAAGTCTGCTTGAACAACAACGTCAGCACCCATGTTATTATCGCAAGCGGCAGTATGGTTATTAAGGAGTTAATAATTAAAAACGTGACGCTCCAACTGCCTACCAGGACGCGATCGGTGTAATCTCTTGCAAAAATTGTCAAACTGTTCGGGGATTGTTCAAAAATCGCCCAGAAGAAAATAGTGAGGAAAGCGAAAAAAGTCACGGCCATCAATTTCTCACGCGTTATTTTCGAATATTGAGTAAAACGGTAGATCAGCAACAGAATGAACAGCAGAAGCGCCGTTACAATTGCGATTGTATTTCCATTTTCGCCCAGGAAAGAAAACACGTTCACCTGGCCATTTGAAATTTTGGAGGCAGGATCGTTGATAATCCACAACAGTCCAAGAGTAGCCGAGAGTGCAATAACACCCAGTTGCCACGCAGTGAACGGATTCCTTGTGTCGGTGTCAAGGGCTTCTGCTTTTGCCTTGCTTTCCTTATTTGGTTTTAGTCCGATGTCACCAAAGATACTCTGCGACAACCAAAACTGAAGCATTCCAAAAAACATGAAAATCCCTGCCAGCCCGAAGCCAAAGCTCCAGCCAACCTTTTCACCGAGGTAACCGCAAAGTAAAATTCCAAAGAATGCACCAGCGTTAACACCCATGTAAAACAAAGTATAGGCGCCATCCTTTTTCTCGGGGCGGTCCTTATACATTTCTGATATTATCGAAGTCATGTTCGGCTTAAAAAATCCGTTTCCGAAGACCAGTAATATCAATCCGAGATATATTGAGAACTCTGTTTCAACAGCCATTGAGGCATGCCCCAGTGTCATCAAAACAGCACCAATGACAACGGCCCATCGGAAACCAATTATTTTATCGGCAAAATAACCTCCGAGCATCGTTGACAAATAAACCAGACCAACATACGAACCAAATAACGCCGATGCATTCTCGCGCGTCCAGGCCCAGCCACCATCTGTAAAAGAGGAAGTCAGGAACAAGATCAACAGCGCGCGCATGCCATAGAACGAGAATCGCTCCCACATCTCTGTAAAAAACAAGACGAATAAACCGGCAGGATGTCCTAAAACCGTGCTTTTAAAAAATTGATCAGTTGAATTTTGAGTCATTTGATTCATTGGTTATATTGTTCGATTTGCGCATTTCGGCCATTTCAGACTAACGAATCCCATGCATTTTACGTTTTAGCATCGGGTTCATCAGTATAAGAATCAGACCTACCGCAACCGGCAGTGATGCGATTATCAGGAAGAATGTCGACATTGAATACGTTTCTGCAATCCTTTCGATAAAGCCACCGGTCCAACCTGCAAGGAAATTCGATATCGCGGATGCCAAGAACCAAAATCCGAATATTAAGCCAAGTAATTTTTTAGGCGACAATTTAGATACATATGACAAACCAACTGGCGAAAGACATAATTCACCCAATGTGTGGAAGAAGTAAGCCAGAATCAACCAAGCCATCGACACTTTAACGATATTGCCATTGCTATCAAGGATTCCCATACTGCCATACGCTAAAACGATAAATCCTAAACCAACCAATATTAATCCAAGCGCAAATTTAATTGGCCCTGACGGATTCCACACTTTTTCCCACAATCGACTGAAGAGCGAGGCTAACGTGACGATAAAAAATGCGTTTAATATCTGGAACCATGAGACGGTTACCTCGGTTTCCAATGCGTTGAATTCACGATAGATTTTCCAAAAACCCAGTAATGAAATTGCGGTAAATGACAGTGCTGTAAAGAAAATTGTAAGAGGATAAGCCTTTGCAATTTTTGATGACAATTGATACAATACAATAGTTACTGCAATTATAGGCACTAAAGTCAGTATAGCATCCACCCATTTAAAGGTGGTCGCTGCTGTTCCTTCAAGCAACCGCTGTGTGTAATCTTTGGCAAAAATTGTCATCGATCCACCAGCCTGTTCAAAAGCAAAAAAGAAGAATATACTTGCAATCATCAACACCGCGATGACAAATAATCGATCCTTAACGACGTTCGCCGGAATTTCTTCGGCGGGCAACTCTTCCGACACCGCGAGTTCTTTAGTGGGTTTATCTCCGATAGTGCCAAAAATCTTTTGCCCAAAGTAGAATTGCAACATCCCGAAAAACATAAATACACCTGCAAGTCCAAACCCGTAATGCCATCCGATTTTCTCACCAAGATAGCCGCAAAGCAGCGATCCCAGGAAAGCACCTGCATTTATACCCATATAAAAGATGGTATAACCAGCGTCCTTTTTTGGGCTGTTATCGGGGTAAAGCTGGCCGACCATTGAAGAAATATTCGGCTTAAACATACCGTTACCCAGAATCATCAGTACAAGTCCTACGAAGAAGAAGTATTGGTTAATGCCCTCAAGCGCCATTGCGGCATGCCCAAGAGTCATCACTAAGGCACCTATCAAAATTGCTTTCTTATACCCTAATAATTTATCGGCCAGCAATCCTCCGAGCAAAGGAGTCGCATACACCAAACTTGTATATAATCCGTAGAGCTGCAAGGCTTCGGCGCTGGTCCAGCCCCATCCACCGTCGGCTATGGTACTCACGAGAAAGACCGTAAGCAAAGCCCGCATACCATAATAGCTGAAACGTTCCCACATTTCGGTAAAGAACAAGACGAAAAGTCCGGCGGGGTGTCCGAACACTTGAGATGAAGATGATTTCTCTGCAGATAGGTTCATTTAAATAAAAATTAGATTATTGAAAAAATGGTTTTGCAAGGCTAAAGTTTTGTCAGCAAACAACAAAACTTGCGGTTATAAATTCTCCTTGATATAATTCGTCATCTTATTATATAGGTGAATACGTGTGTTCCCGCCATATATACCGTGGTTTTTGTCAGGATAAATTTCAGAATCAAACTGTTTGTTGGCCTGGATCAGCGCTTCGATCATCTGCATCGAGTTCTGCACGTGCACGTTGTCATCGGCCGAGCCGTGAACCAGCAAAAACTTACCTTTTAGTTTATCCACATGATTAATCGGTGAATTGTCGTCATAACCCGACGCGTTTTCCTGAGGCGTCTGCATAAACCTTTCGGTATAAACCGTATCGTAAAAGCGCCAGTTCGTTACCGGTGCCACTGCTATTGCCATTTTAAAGACTTCATTTCCTTTCAGGATAAGATTTGACGACATAAAACCGCCATAGCTCCATCCAAACGATCCAATTCGCTCTTGATCCACATACGGATAATTGCCAATCAGCTTCGCGGCATCGATTTGGTCTTCAACCTCGTATTTTCCCAATTCCTTGTACGTAACTTTCTTAAAATCAGAGCCTTTATAACCGGTTCCGCGCCCATCAACACATGCCACAATATAACCCTGCTGAGCCAGCATCATAAACCAATAGTCATTCGCACCATGCCATCGGTTCGCAACCTCTTGTGATCCCGGACCCGAATATTGATACATGAAAACAGGATATTTTTTTGCCGGATCAAAATCGGTCGGCTTGATCATCCACATGTTTAACTGGTGGCCTTTATCTGTGGTAATGACAGAGAATTCTTTCGAAGGAAGTTTGTATGGTTCGAGACGCTGCATCAACGCGCTGTTATCGACAATTTCTTTTACCACACCACCGTCTTTCGCACTGTTTAGCGTGTAAACCGGAGGTGTTGTGGCATTCGAAAAGTTGTTGATGAAATAGTTATAGTCCGGACTAAAAGTTGCTCGGTTAGTGCCGGTTTTTTTCGAAAGCCGGATCTTATTCTTGCCGTCTAATCCGATCTTATACACATCGCGGTTTATCGAACCATTCTCTACCGATTGATAAAAAACAGTATTCGTTTTTTCATCATAACCATAGTAGTTCGTGACTTCCCATGGCCCGCTGGTCACCTGCTTCCGAAGTTTCCCGTTTGCGTTGTATACGTATATATGGTTAAATCCATCCTTTTCGCTGGTCCAGATAAAACTGTTGTCTTTCAAAAAAGTCAGGTTATCGGTCACGTCGACATACGCTTTATCTCTTTCATTCAAAACGACTTTTGTACTGGCCGAAGTTCCGTCGATAAACAACAAATCCAGGTTATTCTGATGCCGGTTCAGCACTTGCGCACTTAGAACATTTGGGTCATTGGTCCACTTTAACCGCGCGATATAGAAATCGTTGTACTGCGGCAATGGCACATCTTTACTGATGTTCGAGGTCAGGTCGTACAAATGGAGTGAGACTTCGGCATTTTTTTCGCCTGCTTTAGGGTACTTGAAAGTTTCTGTTTCCGGATATAAATTCTTCTGAAACACGCTCATCGTAAATTCGGGCACGAGCCGTTCATCAAAACGTATATAAGCTAGTTTCCTGCTGTCGGCACTCCAGTCAAAAGCGCGCACGAAGGCAAATTCTTCCTCGTAAACCCAATCGGTGATCCCATTGATTATTTCGTTCTTTTTACCGTCGGTTGTTACCTGCAGAGTAGCTTTGGTGGCAATATCATAGACAAAAAGATTATTGTCTTTTGCATAGGCAATCTTTTTCCCATCCGGCGAAAATGTCGGCTCCTGCACCTGCTCAAACAATTTGGAAAGCTGTTTTGACTTTATATCGTACAGGTAGTAGTCGGCCGTAGCAGAATGCCTGTATATCGGAACTGTATTATTAGCCAGCAATAGTTGATTCTCCGCTTTATCAAAAACATAGCTTTGAATAGATTTCAAGTCGGGATGATCCTTTGTGTTGATGATTGTCGCTACTTTTTGAAGTGAAGCAAAATCATATAAATCGACCTGCATCGTACGCGACGCACGGTCGGCATTCAGAACAGTATATTGATTTGTGTTCGACATCGCTTGAAGCGCGTCCATGCCGGCGGTCCTGAACTTGCCTGTGTAAATTTCTTCAATGGTAATCTGCTGCT
>CAZLWZ010000039.1:0-9711 GCA_964563275.1 uncultured Flavobacterium sp. | reverse complement strand
ATTACATCCGCGACTTCGATGAATTTCGTAAATATGTGTCGGACATTAACCCCGAAACGTAGTCAGCCGAACCCCTTTTTTTAAAAAATTCGCTTTAATTTCACGGAAAATTTTAACCACCCAAATTGGCGCCGACAGCAGCAGGATTTGGCGCAGTGTCAGGTTCGCCCGGTCGATTTCCAAGACTAGTTTTTTACTGGCTTCATGTTCGCCGGCCATTTTATAACTCATAGCTAAAATATAACGATTTACATCCAGATATTTTTTTAGGGAAGGATCCTTGTCGGCAAGTGGCTCGTACTTGTTAAAATCGGTAATAGTCTTATCAGCGATAGCCGAATTGGTGATCTGGTTTTCCGAAAAAATCGTGTAACCGGCGCCAATCGCATTGTAGTAAGCAACCTGAAACTGTGATGCCGCCCGGATATTAAAATCGACGTCTTCGCCCAACGTAATATTCTCATCGAAGTATCCAACAGTTTCGAAAACTTCTTTCTTTACAACGACACTGCTGTAACAAAATATCGGTTGGTGGGCGTTCGCAGCAAAAAAATCACTGATAATCGTCATTTTTCCGGGCTTCAGATCTATGTTTTTGTCGATATCGACCACAAGTCCGTCAGCATATACTTCTTCGTATCCGGCGCCATATATGCCCGCTTCCGGAAATCGCAAAATCATCTGGTGCATCTTCTCAAGGAAGTCGGTTTTCCACACGTCATCACTATCAATAAAAGCGATGAAATTGGCATTTGCGGCTTTAATTCCTGTATTTCTCGCTGCCGATAGTCCTTTGTTTTTTGGATGCCTAATTATTGAAACTGAACCCGACGAAAAGGTTTGTGCAATCGCCGAGCTGCTGTCGGTAGATGCATCATCGACAATAATTACTTCGAAATTGCTGAAGGTTTGATTTGCGACACTTTGCAATGTTGCCTTGATAAACTTTTCCTTGTTATAAAGCGGGATGACGACTGAAAAAAAAGGCATGGCCGGGTTTTGATCCAAATATAATTAAAACCTTCGGTTACTTCTTTTTTAATCTTATTTTTGTGTGCTATGCAAGAACGTGTGCTCCACATCGTTAGTTTTGACAACCCGTATCCGCCCGTTTATGGCGGTATCGTTGAGGTGTTTCACAAACTGAAGCCGCTTCACGAACAGGGGATTTCGATTCATCTGCACTGTTTTACAAATCAGATCCCAGACGATTACCACGAGCTTCAGCAAGTCACTTCCAAGGTATATTTTTACCGGAATGCAAAAAAGTCGTTCGATTTTCTATCCTATTTACCTTTTTCCGTCCGATCCAGGAACAGCCGCGAATTGCTTGTCAATCTTGAAAAAATTCCGGGCCCGATCTTATTCGAAGGGCTGAAGACGGCATACCTCGTGCACAAAGACCTGTTGCCAGACCGCCGAAAATTCCTGCGCCTGCACAATGTCGAGCATCATTATTTTGCCGGCATTGCACAAAGCGAAAGCAGCAGTTTCAGAAAATGGGCTTACAAGGCCGAGGCGATCAAGTTTGCGTCATTTGAAGATGTTATCCAAAAATTCGACAAGGTGTTTGCGCTGTCTCAATTCGAGAATGACTACACCAACAAAAAATTCGGAAATTCGGTGTACATACCCGTTTTTCACGGAAATGACGAAGTGCTTCCATTGGAAGGTACGGGAAAGTACGCGCTGTATCACGGTGATTTGCGGATGTCCGACAATATTCGGGCGGTTCGCACTTTGATACGAATTTTTAATAAAATTCCGGATATGGACCTGGTAATCGCATCCGGCGGATCGGAGAAATTGGTTAAAAGGCTAATCGGTAAGGCCGGAAATATTTCGTTTAAATTGATATCCAATTTTGACGATTTGCAGCGGTTGCTCGTTGATGCACACGTCAACGTTGTACTGTCGTACCAGAAATCGGGAACCAAATTAAAACTGATGGCGTCGTTGTTCAACAGCCGGCATTGCATTATCAACGACAATATTATCGATGATCCAGCGGTTTCGGCTTTATGCGAAATGGCAAATTCCGACGAAGATATAGCCGCCGCAATAAAGCGGTTAAAGAACCTGCCGTACCGCGATTTTGAACAACGTCGGGAGGTGCTTGAAAACCACATGAACGACTTTAATAATGCACGTTTAATAATCGATCAGATATGGTAAAAGACCGATTTTCACTGGCCGAAATGATCCACAAGTCGATTCTGGCTAAACGCGCGGAACTCGAACAACAGTTTGCTCACAGCGCTGATTCGATTGGCTATTTCTATCTTGACAACTTGCTGCCGGAAGAGATTGCGCGGCAAATTTTCGAGGAGTTCCCAAAGCCCGAAGAAATGATCCTGAAGAATAACCTGCGCGAAAGGAAATATATTGCGGTGCAGATGGACCGCTACAACCCACTGCTCGAGGAAATTATTTATGCGTTTCAGCAACCTGACATAATTGCACTTGTTGCCGATATCTGCAAAATTACGCATGTCATTCCCGATGAAAGTTTGTACGCCGGTGGCATTTCGATGATGGGCGGCGGCCACTACTTAAATCCGCATCTCGACAATTCGCATGACAAAGACCGCAAACATTGGCGGGTGCTGAATCTTTTGTATTATGTGACACCAGGCTGGACACTGGAAAATGGAGGCAATCTGGAGCTGTGGCCAAATGGAGTAGAAGCTGAGCCTGTTACGATCGTGAGCAAATTCAACCGGTTTGCGGTGATGGCTACGCACGGCGGTTCACTGCACTCGGTTTCGCCTGTAGTAAGCGACAAGTTCCGATGTTGCGTATCGAATTATTACTTTTCTGAAAATCCGCTGCGTGAGGCTGACAGGTTCCATGTGACCTCATTCCGTGGCCGGCCGGAAAACAAAACGTCGGATATTCTGCTTCGTGCCGATGCGTGGCTCCGGATGAAAATCCGAAAGATCTTCACCAAAGGGATCACCGAAAACCCGCATGTCTATAAAAAGAAGTAAATTTTAAACGGTTCGCTGTACCACCTCGAACAACGTGCGGTTCTCGCATTTAAGCGTTTTTGAAGGATATTTCAGCAGCAGCGCATAATCGTGCGTCGCCATGATGATTGTCTTTCCGTTCGCGTTGATCTTGCGCAGGGTTTCCATCACCTCGACGCTTGTCTGGGGATCAAGATTTCCAGTAGGTTCATCGGCAAGGATCAACTCGGGATCATTCAGCAAAGCACGCGCAATTGCGATACGTTGTTGTTCGCCACCGGAGAGCTGGTGAGGCATTTTTGTTAGTGTCCCGCGCATATCTACCTTGTCCAGCACTTCACCGATTTTCTCCTGCATTTCCATTTTATCTTTCCATCCTGTAGCGCGGAGCACGAACAGCATGTTTTCGTTAATCGTCCGGTCGGGCAGTAATTTAAAATCCTGGAATACGATCCCTATTTTTCGTCGCAGGTACGGAATCTGGGATTCTTTCAACGCTGCCAGATCATAATCGACAATGCTTGCCTGACCTTCCTGCAGCGGCAAATCGGCATACAGTGTTTTCATGAAACTACTTTTCCCGGCGCCGGTCTTTCCGATGATGTAAATGAATTCGCCGTGGTTGACTTCGAGATTGACATCCGTGAGGATTATTTTTTGCTCCTGATAAATGGTAACGTTCCGCAAAAAAACAACGGGCTTTGACATAGGGTAAGATTTGGACGTAAAAGTAAGAAGATAAGGCTGGTATTCAAAATAAAATTTCTGGGTGAGAGAGCCGTCGTCATTTGTTAAAAAAGTGTTCATAATAAAAGGTGAAAGCAGTCCGTTATACACAGCAGAATGCAATACATTTGAATCTTCTAAAACACCATCAAAATGCAAAAAAAATCCTGGATTCTTGTACTTCTCATCCTCACAGGAACATTGGCATCGGCACAAAAATCAGAAATCTACACCCACGATCTTAGCGAATTTAACCGGGCTCTGGCGCTGTATAAAGACAGTCAGTATCAGTCGGCGCAGATTTTATTTGAAAAGGTAAAAACTGAAACCCAACATTCTGATATCGAAGCCGACGCGGCCTACTATATCGCGAATACGGCTATAAGGCTCGAGCAGCCAGGCGCCGATCAACTGATGGAGAATTTTGTCACCGATTATCCGACCAGCACAAAACAAAACCAGGCATTTATTGAAGTGGCGCATTACTATTTTGACCAGGGACGCTATCCGCAGGCGCTCGAGTATTTTGAAAGGGTCGACGAAAGTACTTTGAGCGCAGCCGATCGGCAGAAATATAATTTTCAAAAAGGATATGCGCTGTTCAGCGGTGGTAAACAAAAAGAAGCTGCGCCTTATTTTAACATGGTTGTAAATTCGAAAGAATACGGTTCGCAAGCAAAATACTATCTGGGTTTTATGGCTTATGAAGGCGATAACTATCAGGAGGCGTCGAAATATTTCGACGAGGTTGCCGGCGAAGAAAAATATAAAGAGAAGTTGTCTTATTTTCAGGCCGACATGAGTTTTAAATCGGGCGACTTTCAAAAAGCGATCGAACAAGGGAAAACCGCGATGGCCAAATCGACTGCCGCCGAAAAATCAGAACTCAATAAGATCATCGGCGAAAGCTATTTTAACCTGAACCAATATGACAAAGCGATCCCATATCTAAAGGATTACAAAGGTAAGCGCGGCAAATGGAGCAACACCGATTACTACCAGCTCGGTTATGCATATTACAAGCAAAACGACTTTGAAAACGCGATCGCACAATTCAATAAAATTATAGCCGGTAAGGACTTTGTCGCTCAAAACGCTTACTACCACTTAGGAGAGAGCTATTTGAAAACCGATAAAAAGCAGCAGGCGCTGAACGCATTCAAAAATGCTTCTGAAATGGATTTCGATAAAAAAATTCAGGAGGATGCTTATCTGAATTATGCAAAACTTAGCTACGAGATCGGAAATTCATACCAGAGCGTTCCGGATGTTCTGGCATCATTCGTTCAGAAATATCCAAATTCTCCTGAAAAAGCCGAAATTGAAAATCTGCTTATAAACTCATATATCACATCCAAAAATTACCGTGGTGCGCTCGAGCTCCTGGAGAAGAACCGAACTGCAAACCGTGCGGCATACCAAAAGGTCGCATTTTACCGCGGGCTCGAATTGTACACCGACGGCAACTACCGCGAAGCACTTTCGATGTTCAACAAATCTATCGCCGAGCCGCGCGATGCTAAATTCAGCGCAAGGGCAACGTTCTGGAAAGGTGAGACTGAATATGTTCTTGATCAGTACAATGAAGCATTGCTGAGCTTCAGGCAGTTCATCCAGTTTCCGGAAGCCAAGGCGACACCTGAGTACAAAAATATCAACTATAACATCGCATACGCATATTTTAAACAAAAGGAATACGACCAGGCGGCGACCTACTTTCAGACGTTTATCGACAACGTAAAAGGCGATAATACACGGCTTAATGATGCGTATCTCCGACTTGGCGATAGTCGCTTCGTAACCGCGAAATACTGGCCGGCAATGGAAGCGTATAATAAAGCGATCGATATGCGCGGTGTTGATGCTGATTATGCATTTTTTCAGAAAGCGATCAGCTACGGATTTGTTGAACGAAACGAAAAGAAAATTGATGACCTGACCAAATTTATTTCGGCATATCCAAAGTCTCAATATCGCGACGATGCCATGTTCGAACTCGGAAATACCTACGTCGCCGAGAAGAAGAACGACCTGGCGATTCAAACGTACGACCGCTTAATTAACGAATACAAGAACGGATCATATTCCGCCCGGGCTATGTTGCGTCAGGGACTGATTTACTACAATTCTGAAAACAATGTGCAGGCAATCGCAAAATTCAAGCGTGTGGCGTCCGATTTTCCACGCACTCCCGAAGCGCTCGAGGCAGTCGCGACAGCGCGTTTGATTTATATGGACACCGGCCGCGTCGAAGAGTATGCAAGTTGGGTACGCACACTCGATTTTGTTGAGGTCACCGATGCCGATTTGGATAATGATACTTATCAGGCGGCAGAGAAGCAATATCTGCAGAACAATACTAAGGCCGCGACATCGGCACTGAGCAACTACGTAGCGAAGTTTCCAAACGGACTTCATGCGGTGAAAGCGAATTTTTATCTGGGTCAGTTATACTTCAATGACGGTCTCGAATCGAACGCTGCGACAAATTATGAGTATGTGATTGCGCGTCCCCGGAATGAGTTCACTGAACAGTCGCTTGCGAGACTGGCGCAGATATACATCAAAAAAGGCGATCATCAAAAATCGGTTACGGTTTTAAAACGACTTGAAGCAGAAGCCGATTTCCCGCAGAACGTAACTTTTGCACAGTCGAATTTGATGAAATCGTATTATGAGCAGAAAGATTACACAAATGCTGTGGCATACGCCGATAAAGTATTGGCTAATCCTAAAACAGATGACAAAGTAAAATCGGATGCACAGATAATCGTGGCGCGATCGGCGATGCAGACTGGGAATTTAACCAAAGCACGTTCGGCTTATGCAACTTTAATGACCATTGCTAAAGGCGAGTTGGCTGCCGAAGCGCTTTATTACGATGCATATTTCAAAAACGCCGATGGAAAATTTGAAGCGTCGAACACCGCAGTACAGAAACTTGCAAAAGATTACTCGGGCTACAAATATTTCGGTGCGAAAGGGCTGGTACTGATGGCCAAGAATTTCTACGGGCTGAAGGACAGCTTCCAGGCGACGTACATCCTTGACAGTGTAATCAAGAATTTCACCGATTATCCTGAGGTAGTTGAAGAAGCACGGAACGAACTTGCCGCAATCCGTGCCGAAGAATCCAAAACCAATTCATCCATTCAGAATTAAACCGACGCATCCGCTAAATCCAAACTATCCCTTATGAAATTCGAAACCAAATATAAAATTGCCTTTGTCATATTCATAGCTTCACTTCATTCCGCACTCGCGCAGCGTGAGGAGAATATCGGTACTGAGGTCGTAAATGTCGTCAAGCCATACACGCCAACTATTTCAGACGCGTTTAAGGTCAAGGAAACCCCCAACATGGACGACGACGAAAACACAAGAAAAGAAGAGATCCGCTACAATATTTTTTCGTTTCCGGTAGCTTCAACGTTTGCACCCGCCAAAGGCCGCGCGGCGAATGTAGATCCGTCTGAAAGAGAAGTATTATATAAAAACTACCTGACGCTTGGCATCGGGAATTATGCCAACGCAAATGCCGAATTGTTTGTCGTTGAGGAAGTCGGAAGCAACGGTTATTTCGGCGGAAGCCTTCGCCATTTCTCGTCGCAGGGCGGAATCAAGAATCTGGCGCTCGATGATAAGTTTATGAGCAACGCGCTGGACCTTACATATGGCTACAATACCAATACGCTGTCATGGACTGCCGACGCGGGTTATCATCATCAGATTTACAACTGGTACGGAATCGACCAGTCGCATTTTGGCATTAGCGACGCGTTTTACAATGATATAGATCCGCAGCAAACGTACCAGAACGCCTATGTTGGCAGCAAACTCTCGTTTGGAGACAGTTTTTTCAAAGAGGCCAGCGTGAAGTATAACCGCTTTTGGGATGCTTATGGATCTCAGGAAAATCGGTTTTATCTAAAACCTCAATTTGATTTCGATGTTGCCGAAACGAACATCAAAGTAAATATGATTGCCGATTATGTTGGTGGATCATTTGAAAGAAGTTATTTGGGCACACTCGATGGCAATTACGGCTATGCAAACTTTGGTGTGCATCCGAGTTTCAACATGGTTCGCAATGACTGGTCGATCAATATCGGTGCCTCGGCATTTTACTCGATGGACATCGAGAACAGCGATTCAAAGTTCATGATTTATCCGCAGGTCAACGCCTCACTGAATGTTATAGGCGATCTGATGATATTCTACACCGGTGCTGAAGGATCACTGGAGCAGAATTCCTATCGCGACTTTACGCAACAGAATCCGTTCGTGTCGCCGTTCCTGATGATTGCGCCAACCGACAGGCAGTTTGACTTATTTGCCGGACTGAAAGGTAAGCTTGCAAACAGCGTCAGCTACAACGTCCGTGGATCGTATGTCAGTGAGGAAAACAAGCCGCTGTTCCGCACCAATCAATATCCAAATACGACCAACGCCATTTACGCCGGCTACGAGTATGGAAACTCGTTTGGTGTTGTATATGACGACATACAGACGCTGAGCTTTTTCGGTGAATTGAAAGCCGATTTTTCGAAAACCGTTTCGTTTGGAATTAATGCGACATTTGCCACGTATAGTACCGATAATCAGGCTGAAGCATGGAACTTACCACAAATTAAGGTCGGATCTTCTTTGGATGTCAACATTACCAAAAAGTGGTATGCCGGTGCGAACGTATTCTTTGTAGGCGAAAGGAAAGACTATCTCGATCTTGCGCTTATCGCCGGAAACAGCCGCGTAGTGACTTTGGACTCGTATTTCGACGCCAATGCGCATGTTGGTTACCAGCACAGCGACAGGTTAAGTGGTTTTCTACGATTCAACAACATCGCCAACCAGAACTATGAAAAGTGGGTACATTATCCGGTGCAGGCATTTCAGGTGATGTTGGGTGCAAATTACAAGTTCGATTTTTAATGAGCTTTAAGCAGCGGGTCCATAACAGATTTGTCCAGATTGTGAATGACCGTATCGATGTTTTTCGGGACATGATCTCGGCACTTTCTGAAGATTCGCAAAACGATGCTAAAAGTTCGGCCGGTGACAAGCACGAGACCGCTCTTTCGATGATGCATCTGGAGCAGGAGAAACTGAATCGTAAGCTTGCTGAGGTTTACGCACAGAAGTCGGTGCTTGATAAGATCGATCCCAGTTCAACAAGCGAAAAAATTGCGTTGGGCAGCCTGGTCAACACCAATGGAATGTTGTTATACATTTCTGCCGCACTTCCAAAGATCACGGTCGATGATCAAACTGTCATTGCAGTTTCGCCGCAGTCGCCATTAGGAGCGAAATTAATGGGAAACTCCCCGGGATTTAAATTCCAGATTGGCAATTCGGATTATCAGGTTTCGCAGGTGCAGTAGTATCTTTAGTCAGAAAATGGAACATTGCGAACGGTAGACCGAGGATAAAGTATGAGATGTCGGCTGCACTATTGAAGAAGGTTTCAGTAAATCCAACCCGATGGAAATGGTATCCGTAGTATATGGCTATACTTAAGAAAAGCACGAGACTGCTGTAGAAGTACACATCGGATGCTTTTCGGCAAATAAATCCTGTGGCGATAGCCATCGCGATAAACAGAATGGTGTACTCAAATGGCACAAGGAATGAAGACTGGACTATAAAAGGATTCATGACCAAAAAATCGTTAAAGTGGTTCCAGACGAACGGCAGAAACGTTCCGGCAAATACTACAAACGCAATTATTCCAACTTTTATGACGGTAGGCCAATCGAGCTTCTGAATCCGGATGGCATAAATAAACCCTATTATGAACGGTATGACAAATACGTTGCGTGTTGACAGTACCAGTCCAATTAATAAACCGCAGAGATAAATACTACTTCCCGATATCTTGTTATTAAAAAACCACACTAGAACAGCCATTACCAAACAGCCATTTAGAAAGATATTGCTTCTGCCGACGATTTCCCACATAAAAAAAAGGCTTGACATCAATAATAACAGCGATAGTGTCACCAAGTGACTAGGTGTA
>CAZLWZ010000038.1:0-9752 GCA_964563275.1 uncultured Flavobacterium sp. | reverse complement strand
ATGAAATCTTTTACAACAGTTTCGTGGCTGATGCCGCTCGTTGCCATCATCGAGATCATTGGCGGCATCCTGATCATCCCCCCGAAAACACGGGCACTTGCTGCTGTGATAATCCTGCCGGTGATGGTGGGCATTGTACTGACACATCTCTTCAATGCACCTGCGGGCCTGCCTATGGCACTCATTTTATTCGCGATCAACCTGTGGGTGATTTATGAAAACCGCAATAAATACAAACCGCTGGTTTCTTAAGCAACTCCGGAATGAGCATCTATGGGCATTGTGCATAGCTAAAGAAGGTGGCTACCATAAAGCAGACGATCGACAACAACGGTGGATCGGCTGTGGAGGAGTGTTCTTTGAGGCGAGCAAAGCTACCTTCGAAAAACAATGTAAAAACCAGCACCCCACACTGCCAATTATTTTTATATTGCCTATTTTTGCTACGTTAATAAACCACCCTTGAAACTCTTCTCTTCAATTGATGAATTTACCACGGCCCGGAAAACCGTTATTACCCTCGGTACGTTTGACGGCGTCCACATTGGCCACAAGAAAATCATCGACCGCCTGATACAAAGTGCTGCCGATGAGGATTGTGAAAGTGTCATTCTTACTTTTTTTCCGCATCCGCGGATGGTTCTTCAGGACGCATCCGAAATAGTCCTGCTTAATACCATTGACGAGCGCGCGGCCTTGCTCGAGAAATCGGGACTTGACTCGCTGATCGTCCATCCGTTCGACAAAGCTTTCTCGCGGCTTACCGCAGAAGAATTTATTCGTGAAATACTTGTAGGGAAACTCAACATCCACAAAATCATCATCGGCCACGACCATCGCTTTGGCCGCAACCGAACCGCTAATATTGATGATCTGACCGAGTTTGGGCATCAGTATGGTTTCGGCGTCGAACAAATATCAGCCCGAGAACTTAATGACGTTTCTGTTAGTTCCACCAAAATCAGAACCGCACTACAACAAGGCGACATCGGCCTTGCCAACGCATACCTGGGGTACGATTACATTCTCACAGGACGCGTAGTAGGAGGTCGACGGCTGGGCCGCACCATTGGTTTCCCGACAGCCAACCTTCAAATCGCACAAGATTACAAATTGATCCCGAAAGATGGCGTATATGTGGTGAGAAGTACGATTGATGGAAGGAACTTTGGCGGAATGATGAATATCGGAAGCAACCCGACAATTGAAAATGCTGCACGATCAATAGAAATTTATTTTGTTGATCTGGACACCGATCTGTATGGGCGGGAACTACAGGTATCAATCCTGCACAGGTTACGCGACGAGCAGAAATTCGCCTCGGTGGACCTGCTGAAACAACAACTTGAAGAAGACCGAAACGACGCGATTGGTTATTTAAAATCTAATTAATGCTACGACGCCTGCAGCAACCCATCGACAACGCACCACTGATATTGTTCAGGATGTTTTTCGGGTTCCTGTTGTTCGCCGAGACTTTCGGTGCGATCCTCACCGGATGGGTACGCCGCGTTATGGTGGAACCCGAATTCACGTTCTCGCACATCGGCATGGAATGGCTGCAGCCGTTGCCTGGAAACGGCATGTATTTTTACTTCGCCACGATGAGCATCTTTGGGCTGATGGTAATGGTTGGTTACAAATACCGTTATAGCCTGGCTGCCTTCACCATCCTTTGGGCAGGAGTTTATTTCATGCAGAAGGAGTCATACAACAACCATTACTATCTGCTCCTGCTGATATGCATTATCATGCTGTTCCTGCCGGCGAACAGGTACGCCGCCATCGATGCCAAACAACATCCCGAAATAAAATCGCTGGCGATGCCGTGGTGGTGCTCCGGTGTGATGATCTTACAGATTTCAATTGTGTACGTTTTCGCAGTTGTTTCGAAGCTGTATCCGCAGTGGCTTGACGGTACGTTCATCAAGTTGCTGTATGAGCGCCCCGATCATCCCGAGTTCCTGCAGCCGCTGTTCCACAATCATTATTTCCACATCTTCATCGCCTACATGGGGATCATATTTGACCTGCTGATCGTTCCGCTGTTGTTATGGAAACGTACGCGGACAATCGCGTTCATCGCCGCAATAATTTTTCATTTATTTAATGCGGTGATCCTGCAAATCGGGATCTTCCCGTTCTTCGCGTTGAGTTTTACGGTATTCTTTTATCCACCGGACCTCATCAGAAGAAAATTTTTTTCCAAAAAGCCGGCACTTGAAGATCATACTGCGCCATCATTCACGAATAAATCAATCCTGCTCTATTTCTTTGTGCCTTACTTTATTCTGCAGCTGGCGCTTCCGCTTCGACACTTCTTCATTAAAGGCGACGTGCTATGGACCGAAGAAGGCCACCGACTGAGCTGGCGTATGATGCTTCGGCACCGGCAGGGTTATACCACTTTTCGCGTAGTCGATAAACAAACGGGAAATGTGCTGCGGCACGACCTCGTTCGACGACTGTCGGATAAACAGCGTGCATTTGCATCGACGCGGCCCGATGGCATCTGGCAGATGGCACAACGCCTCAGGCAGCATTTCGAAAACGAAGGCAAAGATGTCGAGGTTTATGCAACGTCATTTGTCGGAATCAATAATAGTCCATATCGACAGCTCATCGATCCCAAAGTCGATCTTGCTGCGGCAAAATGGGATTATTTTTGGCACAACGAGTGGATTTTATTATACGAAGATCCGCCTGCTAATCCAGTTGCGTCGCCGAGCCGGTTTGTTCGTCCCTGACCTTTATCCGTTATGAGTGGATTACTATTAAAATTATATTAAAATAAGTTTCGCACCTACAGCGACGTAAATTTTTAGTAAATTTGGTTAAACACCTTTTAATTCTAACTTTTTTAGCCAAAAAAACAACAACATGAGATTTACGAGAGAACTTACGAACGGCTTTATAATTTTCGCCGGAATTGCCATTTATTTCGCCATAATGGAACTGCTTGGGCTGTCGGATGTATTTATCCTTCGCATCTTTAATGTATTTATTATCGCCTACGGTGTAAACCGTACAATTAAATCCAATATTCACGACGGTGTCCGCGGCTACTTCCGCAATTTTATCTCGGGTTTTGTGACATCGATGATCGGTGCCGTGTTTAGCATCGCCGCATTGCTGATTTACGTGGAGATCCGGGGTGGGGAAGCGTTCCTGAAAAACTTATCAGAGGCTTTCCTGATTGGCGGTGGTGATGTCGATTCGTACACATATACGATTTCGCTTCTTTTACTCGAATCATCGGCAGCCTCACTAATAGCTTCTTTTGTATTAATGCAATACTGGAAAGATAAAGCCGAGGTCATCAATAAAGTCGATTAAACAATTAACCTATTTAAAAAAGCAGCCTGCGGCAGATACCTCTCCGCAGGTTTTTTTGTGCCCGATGCGTTCGAATCTTTGAAACAGAATCTTTTTAGTTATAGCGGAATTCGCTACTTTTGGAGCAATTAAAAATTTACCTATGAACAGCAAAAGGCACGACTGGACGAAAGATGAAATTATAGCGATTTATAGCAAACCATTGATGGATTTGTTATATGAAGCGGCATCTGTTCACCGGCAATTCCACGACCCAAACACGGTTCAGGTGTCGACACTGTTATCAATAAAAACCGGAGGCTGTCCTGAGGATTGCGGCTACTGCCCGCAGGCGGCACGTTACCATACAGATATCGAAGGAAATGATTTGATGAGCGTTCAGCAGGTCAAGGCACAGGCGCTACGGGCCAAGTCGGGCGGCTCCTCGCGGGTTTGCATGGGAGCGGCATGGAGAAACGTGAAAGACGGCCCCGAATTCGAGCAGGTGCTTGAAATGGTACGCACTATCAACAAACTAGATATGGAGGTGTGCTGTACTCTGGGCATGCTGACCGAAAATCAGGCGCAGCGTCTTGCGGAAGCCGGACTATATGCATACAACCACAACCTCGATACATCCGAAGATTATTATAAAGAAGTAATTTCCACACGTGCTTTTGAAGATCGGCTTGAAACGATTTCCAATGTTCGCAAGACCAATGTCACTGTCTGCAGCGGCGGGATTATCGGGATGGGCGAAAGCATTGCTGACCGTGCCGGAATGCTGGTGGCGCTCGCAACACTGGACCCACAGCCGGAATCGGTGCCGATAAACGCGTTGGTCGCCGTTGAAGGAACGCCAATGGAAGAAGAGAAGCCTGTAGAAATTTGGGAAATGATCCGAATGGTGGCCACGACACGAATCGTGATGCCGCAAACGCAGGTACGACTTTCTGCAGGGCGGATGAACATGAGCCGCGAAGGACAGGCGATGTGCTTTTTTGCAGGTGCCAATTCAATTTTTGCGGGAGACAAATTGCTTACCACGCCAAATCCGGATGTAAATGAAGATATGAAAATGTTTGAAATGCTCGGTCTGAACCCCCAAAAACCGTTTACTAAAGTGTCGCAGCCACAAACTGTTGAAGCTGCCGACTCGCAGTTCGCACCACTGGGTGAAAAACCACGGTGGACGCGTCCGGGCCATGTAATCGAGCGCAATCTGGAGGCATCAGGAAAAAAATAAAGTATCAGAACAGAAGACCGGTTATTTTCCGGTCTTTTTTTTTAAACCCTTCCCACGAAGTTAGTCAGCAATTTAGTAACTTGAACTGGTATTTCTGGCCATTTTAAACAAATTGCTTATGCCATTGCAACTATCCCCTATAGATCGCGTACAAACTATAAGCAAAGAGGCTTTCTACGAGCAATATGTGTGCACTCAAAAACCCGTCGTCATTGAGCGTTTAACCGAAGATTGGCCGGCATATCACAAGTGGAATCTCGATTATATCAAACAAGTTGCGGGCGATCAGACCGTGCCGCTATATGATGACAGGCCGGTGTCGCATAAAGACAAATTTAACGGGGCGCACTCGAGCATGAAAATGGCCGATTACGTAGACCTTCTTCAATCGGAACCTACCAACTATAGGATTTTTTTATATAATCTACTAAAGGAAGTCCCGGTGCTGGCAGGCGACTTTAAATGGCCTGATGTCGGTCTGCGTTTGATAAGGCAGTTGCCGATGCTGTTCTTCGGAGGTGAAAATTCGAAGGTGTTTATCCACTACGACATCGATTATTCGAACATCCTGCATTTCCACTTTCATGGGAAAAAACGGTGTGTATTGTTTGCACCCGATCAGACACCGTATTTGTATAAAGTCCCGCACGCACTGATTTCGCGCGAAGATATTGATTTCGATAATCCTGATTTTGACAAGTTTCCTGCGCTTAAACACGCTCGGGGTTTTGTTGCAGATTTAAAACATGGTGAAATGCTGTACATGCCCGAGGGATATTGGCACTACATGAAATACCTAACGCCCGGATTCTCTATGAGCTTGCGAGGCTTTCCCCGAAACATAAGTAATTTTTCAAAAGCTGCTTACAACATTTTTGTGATGCGCCATTTTGATTCACTGATGCGCAAATGGAAAGGCCAGTCGTGGATAGATTACAAAAACCGAGAGGCAATCCGACGAACGCACCGCAATCTCGGCATCCCGACTTAAAGGCGTACTTTTCGTTCTTCGATGGTTCCGTCGGTAAGAAATATTTTGGCAATCAATATTCCGTTAACATCAATTGCCGGAGTGTAAAAGCTTGCGGCACCCACATTGGCGTAAAAGACTTTCCTGCCCAGCATGTCATAGATCTCAATATTGGCTATTTCTTCAGAAGATCTAAAGTGGATTTGCTGTTGCGCCACTGCAATCTGCAGGCCCGGCAGAGGATTTAAATCGTTACCTCCAAGGCTTTGGGTTGTGTAGCGCAGCTTAAAACGATCGTTAAAAGTTCCTGCTGATGTCGTAAATACGTACGGCGACTGCTTCAGATCGTGGTACACGCCGCTTGTTGTATCCTCAAGATACACATCGGTTCCTGCACCGGCAAGCTGACCTTCGATCGCTGCAATAGTAATTGTAAATTGCCCCGCAACCGCCCTGTAGCCCAGCGGCACGACATCGGAATTGCTAAACGCCGCACGGCCCTGGATCCGGTACGTATCGTCTCCAATCAATGAATAGAAACTAACTGAGTTCTGGCTCGGATTAATGATTCCGTCATAGCCCCAATCAACCGCATTACCAGCTTCATTAAAGTACCCGATCAATTGCTGACTGAACAAACCATCGCCGTTTTCAAAATTTAGCCAAATTCGGTCGCGTTCGGTTTGTGTGCTGCGGAAGAAATCGCTGTTGCCGTACGTTTTGCTACGCATCGAATTATTAAACGAGACGTTGCCAGCAGATACCGCTTCTACAAAAAATCCCTGGGCGGAAGCTATCTTTCCCGAGGGGACCGAACTGCCGGAAGCGCTCGCAGTTCCTCCTGATAAGTTGTACATCGCATAGTCATCAGTTATGAAATTGCTGCCGCCAGGACCGGGTGCCGACGAGGAAATAGCCGTGGTGTGCGTCCAGAAATACAAGGTCCCCGATATATTTGGATTGGCATTAATAAAGGAGTCCGCATCTACGGCTGACGGATATGGGTTCCCTATTAAATTGAAATCATCATTAGGGTTAGCACCGTTTGCACTCAGAGCTACCGGAATTGAAATGACACCATTGTTCACAGTTCCCGAAAACGTTACGGTGCTTGTTGCGGGAAATATCCCTGTAGTTGGCGCCATGATCGCATAACCTTTTGCGACTACCATAGTAGTTGCAGGCGGTGCGGCTGTCCAAGCGTTGCTGTCATCGTCAAAACCATCTGCCGGACCCGTCCCGCCAACGCCGGTCACATCCGAAAAATTGGCAGTTGTGAACGTAAACGAGTAATCGGTGCGCCACCCGGGGTAGGTAGCACCAATGTTAGCCGATGAAATTGGTGCGGACCAATATGTATAATCGAATTTTTTATAGGGAGTGGTAGTTCGCAGCACCTGCATGGTGCCGCTATTCGTAACGGCACCTGCATCGCTGATCATAACCAGTGAAGCATCGTCGTTTACAATTAGATTTCCCGAGGCGTTAACTGTCAGATTATTCTCTATAGACACATAATCACCCCCTGCGATCGTTAGCGTTGCACCTGCAGCGACAACTACACTACAAGCATCAAAACTGCCATTGACGGCGGTGTCGTAGTTTCCGTTAATGGTGACCGCAGACGCTGATGTTGGCGGCGCTGGTGCCCAAGCCGTTCCGTTCCAGATTGGTGCAGAAACAAGAATCATAGTGGCATTTGAAGCGCTGTAGCATGTGGCAGTGTTTTCGCGGATCTGTGAATAATATTGATAGCCATTTAGCGCGGCTATATTCGATATATTTAAAGTGGATGTAGTGGCGCCGCTGTATACGCCGGTATTGCTGACCACTGTCCATGAAGATGCCCCCGGCGCCAAACTGTACCACTGATACGCCAGCGGATTCCCACCGGAAAAACCTTCGGTCCCTGCGACAGACAGTGAAGTCGACTCGCAGCTTGCGGAATAGGCGGGATGTATGGTTACCGATGGTGGCGTTGCTGTTGAATAGTCATAACTCCCGATATCGCTGTAGTCAAGATCTGAACAATCTTCACCCCAGTCGGTAATATTCCAGTCGGCATTTGAATAAGTTGTCGAAGGCACTGTAGCTGTATTTAAACGGGAAAAATTGGCGCCTTCGCCGTTCAAGTTTAAAGAGGTTGCCCAGCTCTGGTTAAGATACACTCCCCAACTGTCAACATGAACAGTGCTCCTGTATAACCTGATATGGTCATGCCCTTGCATATTATTGTTCCCGTTTTTAAAATTGATCCCACCAGAACCCGAAGTCTGATTGGCATACTGAAGGTTTCCACCGGGCGTCGCGGTGCAGACCAGGCCGCTTGTTCCGGTTGCGACAACATAAGTGGCACCGGTCGAAAGATTGACATTGTTCAAAGAGATGTTCCCTCCGTTGACCGTTGAACTTCCGTTGTTGAAAAATTGCAGTGAGTACGTGCCAAGGTTTACCGTGCTTCCCGTGCCGTTGTATATTTCGATATAGGTCAGTCCGTCGGCACCGGAATCGGTTACCTGACTGATGAAAAGATCGGTAGGCAAAGACCCACCACCCTGACAACCCGCAATTACCTGATCAATTACCGTAAACGATGTTGATGCCGAGCAGCCCTGGCTATTAATTGTAGTCAAATTTCCGGATGTGGCTCCTGCAGGAACAGTAACTTTTATTACCGTTGGCGATACAGGTGTTACCACCGCCGGGATTCCGTTTATGGTTGCGGTAGCTCCATCTAAATTATTGGTGGTTGCCGTCACTGTAATTTCGGTTCCGACAGGGCCTGACGGCGGAGTCAGCACGTTGGTTGCCGAGTTACAGATTCCGCTGCCCTGAACCAGGAAAGTATATGGATTTTCATCCAGATCGTTATTCGCTATTCTAACCGTGGTTGTGCGAACGCCAAGCGCTGTCGGCGAAAAACTCACTGTAAAATCGACATAATTTGTACCCGTGGCTGGTATGTTATATGGTGCCGATGCGGTGATGCTGAAGTCGGACGCATCTCCGCCAACGAGCGTTATTCCTGTGACGAGCAACGGCGCTGAACCGACATTCTCGATCCGAAAAACTTTTGACTGCGAAGCGCCGATGTTTTGTGATGCAAATAAAGTGTTATCAGTCCCCGACGGTGTGGTATCGCCGGAGGTAATCGTAGGATTCGAGCCCACCACTCCGCGAACGGTAATTTCCTGTGACCCGGCTGCGGCTACCGTCAGCACGCCTGAAATATGATTGAGGCCATTCCAGAACCCACCCGGATTACCGTCGGGTAGAATTCCTCCGTACCTGTACGCCCCCGAGTCGAGCTGAAAGCGCGAGGCATAGTAGTAGGTGCCCGGTGTAGTTATTTGCGCACCGAGATTCAGCATATATTCGTCATTCGAAGCATCGCCGTTAAATATATTGAAGTTGGCCGCGACCCATGTCCATCCTCCAGATGACGGATCTGTGTTTGAAGAGCTGTAGCCGATCCATGCCTGTATTCCTTCGCCCTGATGATTTGGAATGGTGGTGATCAAAGGTTCATACACCTGGGCATAAACGTCAAAATTATCTCCAAGGACAATGCTTCCGCTGGCGGGGCTTTGTAAGTTGACATAATCCGGTGTCGTGGGACCGTTGACTATGAGCATACCTGATACATTCGTCGTTCCGTTCCATGTGCCTCCATTTGAACCGCTGTAGCCACCATAGGTAAAAGGGCCACTTCCAAGGCGAAACCGCGACGCATAATAATAAATTCCTTCCGGAAGCGCTGCGCCGAAAGTTATTTGATACTCGTCGTCATTACCTACCTGCGCATTATAGGTAGCCGGCAGCCACGTCCAAGAAGCAGAATTCGGGTTCGAATTTGTGGAGCTGTAGCCAATCCAAACCGACACTGACGGATGTGCGCCGGCCGACTCGGTGATGCCCGGTTCATATGCTTTGGCGTATGCAGTAAAGTTGTCACCGACGTTTACCTGCGACGTACCCGGCCATTGCAGATTGTAAAAATCAAGAACAGAAGTTGGAGTTGTGGTACCGTTTAACGACACATTGATCACGTCGGAACCAGTATCAAACCCGCCGGTTCCGCTAGCAGCAGTCGCTCCATATCCATATAATCGAAAAATGACGGCTGTGGTCGCATTTGTAATACCTGAAATAACAATTGTACTGGAAGTATTTGCTGTTGGCAATGCATTTACAGTCCCGATATCCGATGCAAATCCATCG
>CAZLWZ010000037.1:0-9772 GCA_964563275.1 uncultured Flavobacterium sp. | reverse complement strand
ATCCTTTTTATTTTTTCTTTAAAAATAAAAAGATATAGCGTACAGCAGGATCAGCTTCTAATTGAACAAATCCTTGTCGAAAACCATTGCAACCGCGTTGGCATGACGCTTCTTCGCCCTGGCATAACTTCCTGCTGCAGGCGCGCTGTAAGCCTTTAGCGACGCCAACCGGAATCGGACTTCGGTAAAGTTCATCAGCATATAGCTATAGGCGCCCATATTGCGCGGTTCTTCCTGTGCCCATACATAATCATCGGCATTAGGATACGAGGCTATTATTTCGCGGAGTTGCTCCACAGGCAACGGGAATAATTGTTCAATTCGCACGAATGCAACATCATCGCGACCTTTTGTTTCGCGTTCCGCAACTAGGTCATAATAGAATTTTCCTGTGCAGAATACCAAAGTTTTCACCTTAGCCTTATCGACATTTGGATCGTCGAGCACCTCCTGGAAGCTGCCGTTCGCAAACTCTTCTGCCGAGGAAACCACCGATGGATGACGTAGGAGGCTCTTTGGTGTAAACACGATCAGCGGTTTGCGGAATGTGGTCTTCATCTGTCGTCTGAGCAGGTGGAAAAAGTTGGACGGCGTAGTACAATCGGCGACGTACATGTTATCGTTGGCACACATCTGCAGATAGCGTTCCATACGCGCTGAGGAGTGTTCGGCGCCCTGACCTTCGTATCCGTGCGGCAGCAACATTACGAGTCCGTTTTGATTATTCCATTTATCTTCGGCAGCAGAAATATACTGATCGATCATAATCTGGGCACCGTTTGAAAAATCACCGAATTGTGCTTCCCAAATCGTCAACGTCTTCGGGCTGGCCAATGCATAACCATAATCAAAACCAACAACTCCGTATTCCGATAACAGTGAATTATAGATATTAAACTTTCCTTTGGCATCTTTAATTTGCTGCAGAAGAATCACCTCTTCCTCGGAATCTTCAACCTTTATGACCGCGTGACGGTGCGAGAATGTACCTCGTTCAACGTCCTGTCCCGATATGCGTACGCTGTAGCCTTCGGTCAGCAACGAACCATACGCAAGCAATTCGGCCATAGCCCAATCGAGCTTGTCGGTTTCGAACATCACTTTGCGATCATTGATAAGCTTTTGGATCTTGTTGATAAATTTTTTGTCGGACGGAAGCTGCGTCAGGACTTCGGCAATCTCGGCGAGTTTCGCTTTGGAAAAAGTGGTATCGACCGGCTGCATCATATCTTCGCGCTGCGCCTGTTTGAAACCTTGCCATTCATTCTGCATAAATGGAGAAATCACCGTCAGGTCTTTTTTGCGTGATGCTTCGAGGTTTTCCTCCAGCTCGGCTTTATATTTTCCCTCAAGACCTTTAACGTACTGATCGTCAATAATCCCTTCGGCAATCAGCTTTTGGGCATAAAAATCACGCGGGTTTTTATGCTTGGCGATTATTTTATATAGTTTTGGCTGCGTGAACCTTGGCTCGTCGCCTTCATTATGGCCGTATTTACGATAGCCCAGGACATCAATGAATACGTCGCCTCCAAATTGCATGCGGTAGTCGAGTGCAAATAACATCGCATGTACGACTGCTTCGGTATCATCGGCATTTACATGCAGTACAGGCGAAAGCGTGACTTTTGCGATATCGGTACAATAGGTCGATGATCTTGCGTCGAGGTAGTTGGTTGTAAAGCCAACCTGGTTGTTAATAACGATATGAATCGTGCCGCCGGTTTTGTAACCGTCAAGCTGCGCCATCTGGACAATTTCATATACAATCCCCTGACCTGCTATCGCGGCATCGCCGTGCAGCGCGATCGGAAGCACTTTTGAGAAATCGTCCGGAAAATAATGATCTTGTTTTGCTCTCGTAATCCCTTCTATGACAGCGCCTACTGTTTCGAGGTGCGACGGGTTTGGTGCGAGATTTATATTAATGCTTTTGCCTGATTTTGTCTTTCGGTCCGATGTGAGTCCGAGGTGGTACTTAACATCGCCATCAAACAATATGTCGTCATCGTAGTCTTTACCGTCGAATTCCGAGAAGATATCCTGCGTCGATTTGCCGAATATATTCGCCAGCACATTCAGTCTTCCGCGGTGCGCCATTCCCATTACGAATTGCTCAACGCCTTTTTCGGCCGCAGCTTCAATCAGCGCATCCAGGCCCGGAATAATTGATTCACCGCCTTCGAGCGAGAAACGCTTTTGACCGACGTACTTGGTGTGAAGGAAATTTTCGAATGAAACAGCTTCATTAAGTTTTGAAAGGATGTTTTTCTTCTGCTCGGTCGTGAATTTCGGCTGATTGTCATTGTAACCGATTTTACCCTGAATCCATTGAATGGTCTCGGGTTTTCGGATGTACATATATTCAACTCCGATTGACTGGCAGTATATTTTGTTTAAATGCCCAAGGATCTCCCTTAATGTACAAGGAGCAAGTTTCATTGCCTGCGCCGCATCAAAGACGATGTCCAGGTCGGCATCCGACAGGCCAAAGTTCTGCAGTTCAAGCGTTGGCGAATATGTCCGCCTTTCGCGTACCGGATTAGTCTTTGTAAATAAATGCCCGCGATTGCGATAAGCATCGATTAGTTTGAGGACATTAAACTCTTTCGTAAGTTTATCCGACACAACGCTGCAGTCGAGGTCTTCGGCATAGGCAGCTAATTCGGCTCCAATATTATTTTCGTTATATGAAGCCATTCCAAAATCAAAGCCCTGCAGGAAGCTTCTCCAGCTCGGCTCAACGCTATCGGGATTCTGCAGATATTGGTCGTATAGGTCAGAGAAAAAATCAGCGTGCGCTGCATTTAAAAAGGAAAACCTGTCCATAGTAGTTTTTGAATGTCCTGATTTGTAAAAATAGTTAAGCAAAAGTACAATAAAAGCCAATTCTTTTCACTAATTTTTGATACTTTTAAGTTTTGCAAAACCAGAAATGTAAAGCCATGACAAATCGATTCAGACAACGAGCTTGCCTGCTGTTTTTATTCTTGTTTTCAACCATTTACACCACTGCTTTTTATGCGCAGCAACAACCTGACGCTCCTTCATCAAAGAGTGATTTTTGGAAGAATGTCCAGTTTGGCGGCAGCCTTGGCCTCGCGTTTGGCAGCGGATATACCGATATTAGCGTGGCTCCCGGTGCTATTTATAATTTTAACGAGCACTTTGCACTAGGTACCGGACTGCAATACAGCTACATTAAGCAGCGTGGCTTCTATAGTTCACATCTATATGGCGGAAGTGTCATAGGATTGTTTAATCCGATTCCGCAACTTCAATTGTCGCTTGAAGTAGAGCAGCTGCGGGCGAATGTCCGGTATGAAACCATCGGAGGCTCGTTTAGTGACGACTTCTGGAACACAGGTCTGTTTGTCGGCGCCGGCTACCGCACCGCTAATGTGACGGTCGGTGTACGGTACAATTTGCTTTTCAAGGAAGATCGCGACGTGTATTCGGACGCGTTCATGCCTTTTGTCAGAGTATATTTTTAAGAATCTGCTATGGAATATGTTCTTATAGTAACTGTCGTCTTAATCCTCTCAGTGCTGAGTTATCGTTTCTTCATATTAAAAGAATTTTACGTTACGAGCCAGTATAAGACGGCACAATCGTATCCTAAGACCACCAACTTCACTCCGTTATTATTCAAATCGCTACGCGAGGCAAAATTCACAAACATCCATCAGACCGGCAACCAGTTTGTCGCGCATGCAAATGCCACCATGTCGTCGTGGTCTGAGGTGATAACCATCAATTATTTGGAGCGGGATGGAGAAGCCATTATTGAAGTTGAATCAAAGTGCGCGGTGCCAACGCAAATTTTCGACTGGGGGAAAAACCGCCGTAATGTAAAGCGCTTTTTTATGATTCTGGAGCAGAATTTAGGAAAAGCGGTTCCGGAACCAGACTTTCTGCCACTCACGTCGTAAAACCAGAAACGCCACCTGCTCGGCTAGTTGCACGAGATCGGAGCCATCGAGGCTTCTGACGTGGTCTTCCGGCACATCTATAATATACAACAGGTTTAAATATTCGGCGAATTTGTACTGTATCAGCCTGTAGATCTTCTCGTGCAGTTGTATTTTAAGTTCGTGCGGCGAGGTGCTCATCGGAAAATCTACCGGCTCATTGGCGAGATTAAAATCCTTATTGAGTTGCTCAAGCAATTTGCCGTAAAGCTCCTCGCTACGGGCTTCGGCAAGCAGCAAATCAGTATTTAGAGGAGGATTGAACAACATTTCTATACTATAATCTTTTTGGACGTTACTTATTTGATTACACTTTTCTGAGCATCAGATTTTCGCCGACCATCCTGAGTGTTTTTTTGTCTTCGTCGGTAATATCCATCTTGTCGAGTGTGTCAAAAGCCCGCAATGTGTACTGCTGAATCGCTTCAAGTGTCGCAGCAGAAGCGCCCGTGGCATCGAAAAGGCGTTTTATCGAGTCGATTTTATCGGAATTATCTTTCGGCCGGATCGAATACAGATGATCGATCTGTGATGCTTCATCCGGTGATGCCGAAGCAGCGGCATCGAATCCGGCGGCATCCCATCCGGTGATGCCGAAGCAATAGCTTTCAGATATAGGTAAGTTTTTTTATTTTCGATAATGTCTCCGCCCGACTGTTTCCCGAAAGTCGCAGGATCACCATAAACATCCAGATAATCATCCTGAAGCTGAAACGCAATTCCCAGATGGAGTCCAAAGGCATAGATCGCCTCACAATTTGATGAAGTAGTCCCCGCTACAATAGCGCCCATTTTTAACGCCGCAGCCACCAGTACAGCGGTTTTATATTCGATCATTTTCAGATATTCATCAATAGTGACATCGTCGCGGATTTCAAAATCGACATCCAACTGTTGTCCCTCGCAGACCTCAAGCGCGGTTTTGCTGAACAATTTTGCCAGCGCCCGGAAAACTTCAGGCTCGTACTGTTCAAAATACTGATACGCGAGGATCAGCATTGCGTCGCCTGACAAAATGCCGGCATTCAGGCCCCATTTCTCATGAACTGTTTCGTTTCCCCGCCGCAGCGGTGCATCGTCCATGATATCATCGTGCACAAGTGAAAAATTATGAAAAACCTCAACCGCCATTGCGGCAGGCAACGCTCTTGCGTAATTCACACCGAATATTTCGGCCGCCATCATTGTCAATACCGGTCTTATGCGTTTGCCCGGGAGCCGCAGGATATAATCAATGGGTTTATATAAGTTCTCGGGAGATCTTAGGATCCGCTGCTCCTCAAGATAGTCAAGGAAATAGTGGCGATACTGTTCTACTGCAAGCATGGCTGAAATTTCCGCTAATTTACGCTATTCCCATCGGCTGTCAAACTACAGCTGAAAAGCAACTGTTAAATAATTCGTAAATACAATGGAAACTATTTCGGTGTTTAAAGTTTCCTCCCTACATTTGCACCTTCAAAACCGCAGCGGAAACACATGAAAGAGAAAATTATTGCAAAGGCGACCGACATGTTTTTGAAATTAGGTTTCAAAAGTATTACGATGGACGATATTGCCGGAGAGCTATGCATCTCAAAAAAGACGATCTATAAGTATTTTATCAACAAAGAGGTCCTCATTGCAGAGAGTACCGAGTCGATGCATAAGGCAGTGCACGAGATGATCGAAACCATTGTCGCACAGGATTTCAATCCGATTAAAGAGAATTTCGAAATTCGCAAGATGTTTAAAGGTATTTTCCAGTCATCGGAGAGTTCACCTTTATACCAATTGAAGAAATATTATCCTGAAATTTACAACAAAGTTCTGAGTCAGGAGCATCAGGATGGTATCCGATTTCTTCGGTACAATTTAGAAAAAGGTATCCGCGAGGGATGGTACCGGCCGGATACCGATATCGAAACCGCATGCCGGTTGTATTACCTACTGAATTTTGCTATAAATGAAAATACGCAGTCAGAACATGAAGCACACATCCTTGAAGTAAAGGCATTGGAATACCATACTCGTGCAATTGCTACCTCAAAAGGGATTGAAGAATTAGAAAAACAATTAACTGCAACTCTTACACTCCTTAATACATGAAACGATTATTCCCACTAACGCTTCTGTTAGTTATCCTCTCGGCAAATGCGCAGCAAACGCCGCCACCGCAGCAACAACTTACCTTAAAAGACGCGATTACGTACGCACTCGAAAATAAAGCCGAGGCGAAGAAATCACGACTTGCGGTACGGAACAGCAACTTCCAGATAGAAGAAGTCCGTTCCCGTGCACTACCAAACATTTCGGCTTCAGGAAATATAACTTACAACCCTATTTTACAGCTCAATGCCCTGCCTGGTGATTTTTTCGGTGCTCCGGGAACCACGATATTAGCACCTCTAGGTCAGCAATGGATATCCACTGCAGGAGTAAATTTAAATCAGGCTATTTTTGACCAGTCGGTATTTACCGGGTTGAAAGCAGCAAAATCTACACGCGAATTTTATCAAATCAATGAACAACTCACTGAAGAACAAATAATAGAGCGGGTCGCCAATAATTATTACCAGGTATTTGTCATGCGGCAGCAAGTCAATATTCTTCAGAGTAATTTAGAGAATACCACCCGCGTTCGTGACATTATCAGTGGGCAATTCGAGAATGGTCTTGCGAAAAAAATTGATCTTGACCGAATGTCAGTGAACGTATCTAATGTACGAACTCAATTGCAACAAGCCCAGAATGCCGTTCAGCTTCAGGAAAACGCGCTTAAGTTTTATATGGGCATGCCTATCGATACGCCGATTTCACTTACCGATTCTGAAATTGACGTAAACTTGCTGTTGGCCGATGCTGATACCGATGTTATGCAACTTACGGAATATCGCATCATAGACAAACAATTGGAATTGCTCCGCTTCCAAAAGAAATCGATAGAAGCTGAATATTATCCGAAACTTGCATTAACTGCAGGCTACAATTATATTGGCCAGGGTCCCGAATTTCCCTGGTTCGCAAAACCCTCTGACGGTGTTTATTGGTCTGACTTTTCAACCATAGGCCTGAACCTGAGCGTGCCGATTTTCAACGGATTCGGTACTCGTGCACGGGTTCGTCAGGCGGCCGTTGAGATTGAAGAAACGGAAATCGACAGAGAGGACACCAAACTAGCGCTGAATCTTGCTTTTGAAAATGCGAAGACCCAGATTTTGAATAGTCTTGCAACTATCGATCTTCAAAAAGAAAATGTAAAACTGGCTCGCGAAGTATTGAGCAATACCCAGAATAATTACCAGCACGGTCTTGCTACGCTAACAGATCTGCTTGATGCTGAAACATCTTCAATTCTGGCAGAAACTAATTACAATTCGGCACTGCTTGATTACAAACTTGCCGAGATTCAGCTTATTAAATCGAAAGGCGAACTTAAAAATCTAATCAACCAATAATATTCATCTAATATAACAATGAAAAAAATAATTTACATAGTAGTAATTGTAGCTGTTCTGGGATTTATCGGATTTACTCTGACTAAAAACAAAGAGAAAAGTGAAGCTGAAACGGCAGTAGTAGCTGAACAGAATACAAACGTCGCCGTGCGAAGCGCCGTTGCAGAGTTAAAAGAATTATCCTCGCAATATACTTCAAGCAGCACTTTTGCACCGAAACAGGAAGTTATGCTTTCTGCTGATGCCAACGGACTCGTAAGACGGGTTTTGGTTGACGAAGGCGCCGTTGTGAAAGCAGGACAAACTTTAGCTGTAATCGATGGCAATAAACTAAATGTTGACTTGGCGAATGCAGAAGCAGTCTACAAGAATGCGGAATCGGAATACGAGCGTTTTCAGAAAGCTTTTCAAACGGGTGGCGTTACACAGCAGCAAGTAGATCAAATGCGACTGCAGCTCGAGAACGCCAGAAACAATTATCGTTCAACTCAAATTGCAGCATCCGATTTAAATATAAAATCATCGTTTCCCGGCATCGTTAACAAGCGAAACATTGAACCGGGCGTATACGTTAATCCCGGTAAAGAGTTATTTGAAATTGTTGATGTTTCATCTCTCAAGCTAAAGGTAAATGTTGATGAAAAAAATGTTGGCAGCTTAAAATTAGGTCAGACCGTGAAGGTAACTGCTCAAATTTTATCGGATAAAACATTCGAAGGCAAAATCACATTCATCGCACCAAAAGCAGATTCAAGTTTGAATTTTCCTGTCGAATTAGAAATCAAAAATAATAATTCCAATGATTTGAAAGCGGGTATGTATGGAACTGCACATTTCGGCAGCGATCAAAAAATTGAAGCCCTGGTAGTACCGCGAAATGCATTTGTGGGATCGATCAGTTCAGGGCAGGTGTTTGTAATTGACGGTGACAAGGTCAAGTTGGTCAAAGTCGCAACCGGACGAAGCTTTGGCAATGATATAGAAATTTTATCAGGCATAGAACAAGGAACGCAGGTAGTTGTATCCGGCCAAATCAATCTTTCTGATGGTACAGCTGTACAAATTATTAAGTAATTCATCCAATTTACACAATAACGAATGAAAATTTCTGAAATATCAATAAAAAGGCCCACTTTAATAATTGTACTGTTTACACTACTGACATTAGGCGGAATCTTTTCATACATGAATTTAGGATATGAATTAGTACCTAAATTCGAAGTAAATGTAATTACGGTTCAGACTGTCTATCCGGGAGCAGCACCATCTGAGGTTGAAACTTCGGTCACTAAAGTTATTGAAGATGCCGTGGCTTCGCTGGAGAGTGTCAAAAAAATCGAATCGAAATCTATGGAAAGTGTTTCCGTAGTTATGATTACATTAAATACCGGCGCCGACGTCAATTTCCTGTTAACCGATGCGCAACGCAAAATCAACGCGGTCATCAATGATTTGCCGGAGGACGCCGATCCTCCCACATTAAACAAATTTTCACTCGATGATGTGGCTATAATGAACCTCTCGGTCACCTCTCAACTTACAGAAAAGGAATTATACGATTTGCTGGACCAAAAAATTCAGCCTGTATTTGCACGTCTTGATGGCGTTGCAAAAGTTGATATGGCCGGTGGTGAAGAACGGGAAATTCAGGTGAGTATTGATCCTGTGAAATTAGACGGTTACGGACTTTCAGTCACTCAAATTCAGCAACTTATTGCAAGCTCTAACCTCGATTTCCCCACAGGAAGCGTCAAGTCGCGCAATAACCAAACAACACTGCGGCTTGCTGGGAAGTTTACCTCACTCGAAGAACTGAGAAATTTACCGATTCCAACGCCCGGAGGCACCTTGATTCGCTTAAGCGACATTGCAGACGTACAGGACGGAATTAAAGATATTGAGAAAATTTCCCGCGTCAACCAATCAAATACGATTTTACTGCAAATTTTTAAGCAATCAGATGCAAATGCCGTTGCTGTGTCCGAACGGGTTCTCGAAACTATTCAATCTGTAGAACAGGATTACCAGCAACAAAACATTAAAATTACCGTAGCAAGCGATTCTACACAATATACGATCAACGCTGCCGATAACGTGATGTTCGACCTCGTATTGGCTATCGTTCTGGTCGGTTTCATTATGCTTTTCTTCCTGCACAGTTTACGCAACGCAGCGATTACCATGGTAGCGATTCCGCTTTCATTAATCGCGACTTTTATAGCTATTTACGCGATGGGCTATACCTTGAACTTAATGTCGTTGCTCGGACTTTCGCTTGTTGTTGGTATTCTTGTCGACGATGCAATTGTAGTAATCGAGAACATTCACCGGCACCTGGAAATGGGCAAGAAACCCGCACAGGCT
>CAZLWZ010000036.1:0-9955 GCA_964563275.1 uncultured Flavobacterium sp. | reverse complement strand
AAATATCGCCGATCATACCAGCATCGAATACGTTTACCGAATTTGTGCCTACTTGCCACTGATAGGCCTGATTGCAGTATTTTTACCGAACCTGCACAAAAAGGATTATATTTAATCAAAAAAAATGATCAACTTTTTCTCTACTTCGCCAAATCAGTATTTTTATAATATAGGGGTGCTGTTGCTCCGTGGAACAGCCGGTGTTTTTATGATAACACATGGTTGGCCAAAGCTTCAAAACCTGATGACATCAGGCGAAATTATGTTTCCTGACCCGTTGGGCTTCGGCGCAGAGACCTCATTAGTGCTTGCAGTGTTTGCCGAAGTTCTCTGCGCCTTCCTGTTGGTGATTGGCCTCGCAACGCGACTGGCTGCGATACCGCTGATAATCACTATGGCCGTTGCTGTTTTTATCATCCACCAAAACGATGGTTTTGCAAAACAGGAGATGGGCGCATTATATCTGATTATCTTTATTACATTGCTGATTACCGGTGCCGGAAAATACTCGCTGGATTATTTACTTAGTCGCCGCCGGAAATAGACTGGAAAAATTGAACAACTTAGCGTCCTGAGTTTTGTATTATGAATGATCAGCAGCTTCCAACCGAATTATTAAGCCAACTACTGGAAATTGTTGGACACCAGTTTGTTTATACTGATATTGATACACGCCGGGATTACGGCCACGATGAGACCGAAGATTTTAATTTTCCTCCACAGGTTGTAGTTAAACCCGGAACCACTGACGAAATCTCGGCAATTATGCGACTCGCGACGCAACATGCGGTACCGGTAACTCCTATTGGTGGGCGCACCGGCTTAAGTGGCGGGGCCTTATCCGTGCACGGCGGTATCGGCTTATCAATGGAGCGGCTTAACAAAATCGTTTATCTGGATGAAAAGAATCTGCAAATAACGGTAGAGCCCGCTGTAATCACGCAAGTACTGCGCGAGCATGTTCAGGAGCACGGTTTGTTTTATCCACCCGATCCCAGCAGTCAGGGCAGTTGTACCATCGGCGGAAACGTCGCCGAAAACGCAGGAGGTGCCCGTGCGGTAAAATATGGCGTGACGAAAGATTATGTGCTGAACCTGGAAGTGGTACTGCCCGGAGGCGAAGTGATCTGGACAGGAGCAAACACGCTAAAAAATTCGACGGGGTATAATTTGACGCAACTTCTGGTGGGAAGTGAAGGAACACTGGGAATCATTACCAAAATTGTACTGCGCCTTTTGCCACGTGTATCGCACAACGTTCTGATGTTGGTGCCTTTCTTTCGATCTGAAGAAGCATGCGAGGCTGTATCTCAAATTTTCAGGGCCGGAATAACGCCAAGTGCACTGGAGTTTATGGAACGCGATGCAATTGACTGGACGTTGCGATACATCGACGGTGTAAACTTAAACATAAACGAGAACGTTCAGGCGCATTTACTGATTGAAGTTGATGGTAATTATCCGGAGGTTTTATTGGCTGAAGCTGAAAAAATAATGACCGTTCTGGATGCATTTTCAATAGATGAGGTTTTATTTGCCGATTCGGAGGATCAAAAGAATGCGCTGTGGAAACTGCGCAGGGCAGTGGGTGAGGCCGTGAAATCACATTCTGTTTATAAGGAAGAAGATACGGTAGTGCCGCGTTATGAACTCCCGAAGTTGCTGAAGGGGATTAAAGAAATAGGCAACCGATACGGCTTTAAATCGGTATGTTACGGCCATGCAGGCGACGGAAATCTGCATGTAAATATCGTGAAAGGCGGAATGTTGGATGCGGATTGGGAGCTGAAAGTACCGCTGGGGATCCGTGAAATATTTGAACTTACCATAGCGCTGAAAGGAACTTTATCAGGTGAACACGGTATCGGTTATGTGCAACGAAGCTACATGGACATTGCGTTCAACAAGATGCAGCTTAATCTGATGAAAAGTATTAAGGATGTATTTGATCCATCGGGAATTCTAAACCCCGGAAAACTTTTTCCGGATCAGAAAATCTAAATACGGCATCTGTCCTATTGTGTTCACCATGTCCCGTGTGTAGTTTTACATTGTGTTCAGTACAGGCACAGGTCGCAAAATTTGGTTTAAAGGCGGGCGCTGTTTTGTTAATGTGGAGCAATGGTGATTTGAAACTCAGTGGAATCTACTTAGGGGCTGGCTATAAATTATAATTTTTGTTTATTTTTTGAGATGAAAGGCCACCGAATCTCGGTGGTCTTTTGGTTAATCTCTTTTCGGGCTATTTTTCTTCTCCCGCTTTTCTTCCTTCTTTTCCTTTGCCGTTTTCAACGGTTCTTTCTTAGCCGTTTTTTTAGCGTCGTGACTTTTTGCCATGGTTTCGGTATTTGATGTTGCAGTGGTAAATATAGCTTATTTCGGATGATCTTCACGCAATAAAAAAGCGCAACCGATGGCCGCGCTTTCATTAACATCTATTCGAAACTATTCATTGACCAGCACCCATTCGCCTTTGTTTAGAAGCGATTCGGCTTTCTTGTACTTCATGGTCTCTGTTTTGCCGGTCATTACGTTCTTAATAGTCACATTTTCGTTCCGACTGATTTTTGGCATCTCACGAACAATGGTCTCGGTCACCTGGCGTTGCTGCGTTTGTCCTGCCTCACGGTTTTGTGCCGCGGCCGAACGTGCATCAGGTGTGTCATCTTTGGAAGTCTTGTAATTTTCTTTTTTTGGAATCTCGCGTGCTTCCTGAATGTTCTGCGTTTGCTGTTGCGGAAGATCTCCTTTGAATAAAAATGAAATAACTTCTTTATTGACACCATTAAGCATGTTGCTGAACAGCTTGAATGCTTCGAATTTGTAGATCAGAAGCGGATCTTTTTGTTCATGGACAGCTAATTGTACCGATTGCTTCAACTCATCCATTTTACGAAGATGCTTTTTCCAGGCTTCATCAACAATAGCGAGAGTGATGTTTTTTTCAAAATCCGCGATAAGCTGCTTCCCTTCGGTCTGATAAGCTTTTTCAAGATTGGTAACAACGCTCAGTGTCTTCACACCGTCGGTAAACGGAACAACAATGCGTTCGTATTGATTTCCTTTATCTTCATAAACGTTTTTAATGATAGGAAATGCTTCACGTGCGCTGCGCTCAGTCTTTTCGGTATAATATTGGAGTGCGGCTTTGTACACTTTACCGGTTAATTCGACTTCATTAATTTTTTCGAATTCACTTTCACTGACAGGCGAGGTGATCGAGAAGTAACGGATTAATTCGAATTCAAAATTTTTAAAATCAAGCGCCGCTTTATTTTGTGTTGTAATCAATTCACATGTATCGTACATCATATTGGCAATGTCGACTTTCAATCGCTCTCCATGCAAAGCATGACGCCTTCTTTTGTAGACAACTTCACGTTGCGCGTTCATTACGTCATCGTATTCAAGCAATCTTTTACGTACCCCGAAATTGTTTTCCTCGACTTTTTTCTGCGCCCGTTCAATCGACTTTGTCATCATCGAGTGCTGAATCACTTCGCCTTCTTTTAACCCCATTCTGTCCATTACCTTGGAAACGCGTTCCGAACCGAACAATCGCATCAGGTTGTCCTCAAGCGAGACGTAAAACTGTGAACTTCCCGGATCTCCCTGACGACCCGCACGACCTCTCAGCTGACGGTCGACACGTCGCGAATCATGCCGCTCGGTACCCACAATTGCGAGTCCGCCTGCTGCTTTCACTTCAGGTGATAATTTAATATCTGTTCCACGGCCGGCCATATTGGTTGCAATTGTCACAACACCAGCTTTACCTGCTTCCTCAACGATCTGCGCTTCCTGCTTGTGCATCTTCGCATTCAGGACGTTGTGCGGAATATTGCGCATCTTTAGCATCCTGCTTAACAATTCAGATATTTCCACCGATGTAGTACCGATCAAAACCGGTCTTCCTGCCTGAGAAAGTTGCGTAACATCTTCTATTACTGCGTTGAATTTTTCACGGGTTGTTTTATAAATAAGATCCTCCTTGTCCTTTCGGGCCATCGGCTTATTAGTAGGAATTTCAACTACATCCAATTTATAAATTGTCCACAATTCGCCTGCTTCGGTCACTGCCGTTCCGGTCATACCTGCAAGTTTGCTGTACATTCTGAAGTAATTCTGAAGTGTCACAGTGGCAAATGTTTGGGTGGCGGCTTCAATTTTAACATTTTCCTTCGCCTCAATCGCCTGATGTAATCCGTCAGAATAACGACGGCCCTCCATAATACGACCCGTTTGTTCATCGACAATCATAATTTTATTGTCCATGATCACATACTCAACATCTTTTTCGAATAAGGAATATGCTTTTAGAAGCTGCGTCAGCGTGTGGATACGTTCGCTTTTTACCGAGAAATCCTGGAATAGCTTTTCTTTTTCTTCGGCTTCGGCATCTTTATCGAGCTTCATTTTTTCGATCCTGGCTATTTCCGAACCGATGTCGGGAAGAACAAAAAAGTTATCGTCGGTATCCGATGAAAGGAATTTGATACCATTGTCGGTCAGCTCAACCTGATTGTTTTTTTCTTCAATGACAAAATATAATCCCGCGTCGATCAAGTGCATATCGCGGTTATTGTCCTGCATGTATTGGTTTTCTGTCTTCTGAAGTATTTGACGGATGCCTTCTTCGCTCAAAAATTTAATAAGAGCTTTATTTTTTGGCATCGAGCGGTATGCGCGCAAAAGATTAAATCCGCCTTCTTTCGTATTTCCTTCTTTAATCATCTTTTTTGCTTCGGCCAGGAAACCGTTCGCAAGTTGTCGCTGCATCGTAACCAATTTCTCGATCTTGGGCTTTAATTCGTTGAATTCGTGACGATCGCCCTGTGGCACCGGGCCAGAAATAATTAATGGCGTTCGCGCATCATCGATTAAAACCGAATCGACCTCATCGACGATGGCGTAGTTATGTTTGCGCTGCACCAGATCGGTAGGCGAATGTGCCATGTTGTCGCGCAGGTAGTCAAAACCGAACTCATTGTTGGTTCCATAAGTAATGTCTGCTTCGTAAGCGCGTCTTCGGCCTTCCGAATTGGGTTGATGGTTGTCGATGCAATCTACTGTGAGTCCGTGGAACTCGAACAGCGGTGCTTTCCAGCTACTGTCACGTTTGGCCAAATAGTCGTTTACGGTTACAAGGTGCACGCCATTGCCGGTCAATGCGTTCAGGTAGAGAGGCAGCGTTGCCACCAACGTTTTTCCTTCACCCGTTTGCATTTCGGCGATCTTACCCGAGTGAAGCACCATTCCGCCAATAAGCTGTACGTCGTAATGGATCATATCCCAGGTGATTTGCTTACCTGCCGCGTTCCAGGAATTTGCCCAGATTGCTGTATCACCTTCTAATGTGATGTAATTTTTTGTTGCCGACAATTCACGGTCTTTTGCTGTTGCCGTGACTCTGATTTCGGTATTTTCTTTAAACCTTCGCGCCGTTTCCTTAACCACTGCAAATGCTTCGGGTAGCAGCTCGTTCAGAGTTTTTTCAGATATTTCGTAGGCTTCTTTTTCGAGAGCATCAATCTCGTGGTAAATATCTTCACGTTTGTCTATATCCTCTATCGCGTCGACCTGTTGCTTCAACGTCTCTATCTTCGAGTCTTTCTCGGCTCGCGCGTCGCGGATAGCTTGTTTGAACGTGGCTGTTTTGGCCCTTAGTTCGTCATGTGAAAGTGCCGATAATGACTCTTCATAACTCTTTATTTTTTGTAAAGTTCCCTGTAGTGCTTTAACGTCTTTTTCCGACTTATCGCCTACAAAAACCTTGAGTAAACTATTGATAAAACTCATATTATATATGTAATTAAGTGTGCAAATTTAAGCAAAAAAAAAGCCTCGCTAGAGACTTTTTAGATGGTTTTATTTTTTAATATTCATCCTCGTTCCAAAGGTAATCCTCATCGGTAGGATAGTCAGGCCAAATCTCTTCCATTGACTCATAGATCTCGCCTTCGTCTTCAATGGACTGAAGGTTTTCAACAACCTCGAGCGGCGCACCGGCACGGATAGCATAGTCGATAAGTTCATCTTTGGTTGCAGGCCACGGCGCATCGCTTAAATAGGATGCCAATTCTAATGTCCAATACATCTTCTGTCGATTTTAGTTTATGCAAAAATAAATTTAATACTCAAATTGTCAAGTAAAATTCAGTTTATTTTGTAGAAAGTTAAGAACGTGGGTTTATGGCCTTTGTATTCAGCAGGTTACAATGATGTGACGCAAAAGTTTTGCCTATTCGTACACAGAATAAAATAACGTAATAAATGCATCAGGCGCACGCCTCACAAGATTGGTAACTACTGCTTTTGCGGAATCCATTTTACTTCCTTGGCGCCGAGCTGGGAAGTCAACATCCGTGCCAGCACGAAAAGGTAGTCAGAAAGGCGGTTCAGATACATAATCACGAGGCCTTCAATAGGTTCATTGTGGTCCAGTTTTACTGCCAGACGTTCGGCGCGGCGACATACGCACCTGGCAATATGACAATATGACACTGTAGGATGTCCTCCCGGCAGAACGAAGTGCGTCATCGGCGGAAGTTTTGACTCCATGTTGTCGATGGCGTTTTCCAGAACGGAAATATCGTCCTCGGATATTCGTGGAATGTTCAGTCGCGGAGCACCGCTTTTTAATGTCTCTTTATCGGGTGGCGTTGCCAGTATCGCTCCAATGGTAAACAAGCGGTCCTGAATTCGTTCCAGAAGTTGCTGATGCTGCACATCAATCGGCTGATCGCGTATAAGTCCGATATATGAGTTTAATTCGTCTACGGTGCCGTAGCTATCGATCCGGATGTGATCTTTTGGCACGCGGGTGCCGCCAAAAAGCGCTGTGGTTCCTTTATCGCCGGTTTTTGTGTATACTTTCATTGATGTGGGTTTGGATTGATGTCGTCGCTCTCAATGATTCCGTCGCGCAGGCGGATGACCCTGTGCGCATACGCTGCAATGTCTTCTTCGTGTGTCACGAGTATAACCGTGTTGCCGCTTTGGTGAATCTCATTAAAAAGTCGCATAATTTCTATTGATGTTTTGCTGTCAAGATTTCCTGTAGGTTCATCGGCAAGGATGATGGAAGGCTTATTTACCAAGGCTCTGGCAATGGCCACACGCTGCCGCTGACCACCCGATAGCTGGTTGGGCTGGTGATCCATCCTGTTTGCCAAACTTACCTGCTCGAGTACCTCGGTAGCTCTTGCACGTCGTTCCGACTTTGAGTACCCTGCATAGATCATTGGCAGCGCAACATTATCCAGTGCGGTCGTTCTGGGAAGTAGGTTAAAGGTCTGGAATACAAAACCGATCTCCTTGTTCCTGATCTCGGCCAGTTCATCGTCTGTCATTTTGCTGACGTCTTTGCCGTTCAGGATGTACTGTCCCGAGGTCGGTGTGTCAAGGCACCCGAGCAGGTTCATCAAGGTCGATTTCCCCGATCCCGAAGGTCCCATCAATGCGACATATTCCCCTTTTTTGATTTGAAGATCAATCCCTTTTAATACATAGACAGTTTCGTTGCCGAGAATAAAATTTCGCTTTATATCGGTAATATTTATAAGTGTGGCCATTTGGTTAATTGGTAAGGATGACAAATTTAAGCATAGTAAAGGTAATTAATACAATAAGCCAAACATCTTACGGTTACATAATTCACATTTATTTTTGCAAAATTTTCATTAAGTACCTAACTTATTAAAGAAATCATAATTTTTTAAGTTAAATTATGATTATAGTACGGTAATTATTTAATTTAGCCCTCATAATTTAATCTAAACCAATAATCATGAAAAGTACAAATTTTTTATTAGGAATGGCTGTTATCGCCGCAGGTTTCACCGCTTGTAAAAGTGAGTCAGAAACCAGAGCTGAGAGAACTGTTGATTCCTACGTAACTTATGTGGACTCATTAGGAAATGTAGCGTCGGCCGACGCAAGACAAAACTGGGAAAGCATCGAAGCAGGATATCAACAAAGAACAAGTGAAGCAGAAGCTGCGCTTGCGGACATGAAAGACCGTGATGCAGCTCAGGAACGTTTGGATGCAAGTCGTGCGAAGTATGAGCAGATGCGTGCAAAAATCCAGGCTGAAATCGATAATGAGCAGGCAAATGCTGCAGGAAGTAATCTTCGCGTATCATTGTTTGGCGATAAAATGATTGGAAATGACATGTCATTTTCGTGGGTAAACAAGGACAATATCCACAGCGTCTATCAACAATTAGTTCATACCGTTGAAAGAAACAAGGATTCATATTCACGCGAGGACTGGGACGAGATCAAACTTCTTTATGAAGCACTTGATACCAGAAAAAACACCGTTGAAAATGAAGGTCTGTCAGCCGAAGATAACCGTGCAATCGCTGGTCTGAAAGTTAAATTTGGCCCGATGCTGACTGTAAACAGAATGGCTGCAAAACCAGGTGAAAACGCCGCTGCAAAAAGAAATTAGTTATTAATTCAGGAAAGATGACAGTCGAAAGGCTGTCATTTTTTTTTACTATAAAATGAAATATGCCATCAAAAAAAGCCCCTCCGCAGGTAAAAGATGCCGAGCAGTATGAAGCTTTACGAGAAAAAGGGTACAGTAGAGAAAAGTCGGCCAGAATAGCAAATAGTGAAGGTGCTGAAAAGCGAGGCGGAAAAGCTAATGCCTACGAAGATCAAACAAAAAAGGATATTTACCAGGAAGCAAAGAAAGTCGGTATCGAAGGACGTTCCAAAATGTCAAAAGCAGAACTTATTTCGGCACTTCGCAATAACTAAATCCGAACGGTAAAATCCTCTTTCTGCTGTTCCGCTCTAAAAAAAACAATTCCCCATTGATAGGTGTCGATACTAACCGATACTTTTGGGTGTTTTTCTATTTCATTCCAGGCTTCCTCCATTCCTTGCGACCAATGTATGTCGTCGAAAATCCACACTGTCTCATTATGAACAGTTGATAGCAAATGATTGAAGTATTTCAACGTCGCCTCCTTGCTATGATTACCGTCGAAATAAATCATATCATATTTTTTATCGGACGTTGTCGCGGAAGCCATATAAGCAGAGAATTCGGTTACAACTACATCCACATTTCCAGAAATATCTTTCAATGCAGAGACCGCAATTTCCGCAGTGGCAGCGCAGCCTTCAAGTGAAGTCACGTTGCTTTCCCGATTAGCCAGTGCCAGTGCAGCGGTGGCCAATCCGACAGAGGTTCCAATTTCTAAAACGGTATTACAAGCAAAATACCTTGAAAGCCTGAACAGCAACCGTGCTCGATTAGGTGAAATTCCCGCATTCTTGGCAATCTCGTCAACCCGGCGCCAATTCGATTTAAAAACTTTTGATCCCGCACCGAAATCGGTTACTGAAATTACGCGCTTGTTCTGAAGTAACGTATTACGATAGCGATCCAGGTCATCGTATTCAGGATATCTCCGTCGGTCGTAAAAACATTTTGTGACCAAATCATAGACAAAAGGTGAGTGAATGCCATGCTGGTTGGTCGATCGGCACAAAAACTTCAGATATGATTTTATCCTGAACAACATAAATCAGCCTTCCATTTTGGCCGATAACTCAAACCACCGCGCTTCTTTCGATTCGATATTTTTAATCAAAACCTGCAGCTCATTAGCTCTGCGTTCAATATCAACATCGGCAACCTTGCCATCCGAAAACAGTTTTTCTATATCGGATTTTTGTTTTTCCAGATCCTTAATTTCTTTTTCAATCTTCTGAAATTCTTTTTGCTCGTTAAAACTTAAATTTCCTGTCGGATTGTTTTGCTTCCAAGCTTTTTTCTCAACTTTATTGTCTTCCTTCTGCTGTATATCCGCGCTGTCTTCATACGCCCTGAAATCGGAATAATTCCCCGGGAAATCCTCAATCACACCTTCGCCACGAAAAACAAACAGGTGATCCACGATCTTGTCCATAAAATACCGGTCATGCGAAACCACTA
>CAZLWZ010000035.1:9762-9974 GCA_964563275.1 uncultured Flavobacterium sp. | reverse complement strand
AAACAGCGTTTCCTGTATTCGCTGACTTTCTTTATTGGTCGGGTTGTATTCAAAAAGTTCTCCCTCGTCATCGGTAACGATCAGCTCGTCGTTTACCACTTCGACCTGGTATTCCTTTAAGCGTTTGCCGTCCCGGTCTTCCAGAATCTTCAAATCATTTTTGACCGCAATCATTTCGTTGAGTGCCGAAACCAAAAAGTGTCCCGAACCCA
>CAZLWZ010000035.1:0-9752 GCA_964563275.1 uncultured Flavobacterium sp. | reverse complement strand
ATCGCAAATTTTAATGCTGTTGATGATATTGTTCGCTTCTTTCCGATCTTCAATTTTATCGTAAACGTCGTCAAGGGTGGTGCAATTCCAGTTTTTTGTTTCATTGAATTTTTGCACAACGGCCTTGCGGATGGTTTCGCGGCACATATACATCGTTATGAAACCCGGCGTAAAGAACGAACCGTCTTTGTAGCCGTTTATTTTCTCGAAAATCAGTCCGAGTACCGATGCGTTGATAAGCGTCTTATTGTCTTCCTGAATTTCCTCCGATCCTTCGCTGCTGAAGTCATAAGCATTGAGAAACTCGAAAAGATATTCGAGCGTAGATAACTTTCCTGTCCGCTTTTTACCCTGGTCGTTTTTGAGTACGGTTGACGAGATGATCGGAATGGTTTTATCGTCTTTCAGGTTGCTGATAAATAATGTGACCTGCTCGATGTCGGTGGGTTCAAAAAGCGATGAATTCAGATACGGGACTTGTTCAAATAACTTTTTTACATCGTCGTTCCGTTCATCATATTTTCGGGCCAATACCTGAAAAAACAAACCATTCAGGTCATCGTAGTTTTTGATTTTGTCGAGGTTTAAAAACGCATACGATTTGTCGCCTTTATGGTAAGTGATAAGTTGTGCTTCGAGCAGCTTTAAGAATAAAATACGGTTTATCCATGTGATCGAAAGTTCGAGTGCCACATTGAATAATCGTTCTTGTTGCGTACTTCCAAACTGGCCGGGTTTTTCGAGCCGGTTTAGTTTGTCTAAACTGTCAAGTTGGATAATGGCATCTTCGAGGATTGTTCCGGTATGTCTTTCTCCTTCTTTATTTCGTTGAATCAGTTTCTTGCTTCCTTCTTTTGTTTCGGTCAAGCCGATGATATGTAATAATTCGCTGTAAAATCGTTTATCCAGACTGTTGCTGTCGTTAGTGAAAGGAAGTTTTAAAATATGTTCAGGCGACAATAGTTTGAATAGCGCAATCAGCGAATTGTCATCTGCTTCGTTGGCATTTCGCAATGGTTTTTGATAGTCCTGAATATTAAAGTAGGTGAACTCGATTTCAGAGGTGATACTGTCGATAAATGGCTCCGCGATATGTTTGTAGAAGAAATCGGTTTTGGTATCGGCCAGACGTCCGCCTTCAAAATCATTGAACTGATTTAGGAGATTTTTGTTCTGCGCAAAAAGCCGATCAAAAACGGTAGCATCAAAAATGAACCATTCGTTAATATTAGTCGCCACTAAATGTTTTATCTCGAGATTTTTGTGTGTAATACGTTCCCGCAAATAATAAAGCACCAGCTCCTGAAACGCTTTTGCGTTCAGTTTTTTGGTGGTAATCATCTCGGATTTATTCGTTGGCTTTTTGGCTTCGATAATTACACCAACGGTACTGGTGGCATTTTGGCCGTTGTGAATAACAAGGTCATTCCGACCTTTGGTATTTATGAAGTGGTTTTGCTTGTAATACGTGTCTTTTAGAAAATCGGAAACCAGGTTTTTGTGGAACTCCTCGCTTTCGGTATCATTGGTTCTATCGAGTAATGTAATAAGATTGGCTTTGAAAATCTCAATGTCGGCCCGGTTCGGTTTTGTTTTTAAAAAAGCTTTGTTTAGTGCTTTTCTTGGTTTTAATATTTCTGGTTGCATTTACTAAATGTTTGGTTCGGCTGCCGGGTCATAATCCTCGGATGAATGATGATAGCGACTGCAAATTAACACTTTTGCTTTTGCGAATAACCTTTGACAGTAAAACAACCTTACTTTAATGATATTTTTAAATGCCGCGTTTTAGAGATAACGCAGTTCTTTACGTCTCTTTACGTGTCGCTAATTTTTAGAAAGCCGGAAAGTCGAGTGGCATACTTGGAACATATTATGAAATCACATCGGACAGCAAGTTCGTGCGAACTTTGGCTTATCGGCTCTAATCCCTCGTCCCATCCCAGCAAATCGATCCGTCAAAAGTATTGCCTAATGAAGTATAATATTCATACGTAGCCTGGTTCGTAATTATACTTCCGGCCGTCTCCTGGGTTTCGCCATAGGTGGCAATATAAGTACAGTTGGTGTTATCGGGTGAGCAGTTCTCGACTATTCCCCACAAGGTATTTGTACATTCGGTAAGCTGATCGCTGTCGTCGGAGTTGCAGGCAGCCATAACAATGACGATTCCTGCGAGTAGTAATTTTTTCATCTCTGCGCGTTTTCTTATAAATTTCCGAAATTTTTCGGTAGAACACGTGGACTGCAGCACTTTTTTATGATAAGTATAGCGCAAAAAAAAAGCTGCCTTGAACTGGCAGCTTTTCATGGTGTGATCTTTTTATTAGAAAAACAGATTCATTAATAGTGAAGGTGCAAGACCGATTACAAGGTTTACTGCGATAGCTACAACGGCGACGGCACTGAATAAAAATGACTTTCGCGGCTGCGCATCGGTGGCCTCTTTGGTGTACATCGCCAGGATAAGCTTGAAGTAGTAGCCAACGCTAATTATTGAATTAATTACTGCGACTATGACAACGGCTAAAAATCCGGCTTCTATCGTTTCGGTAAACAAAGCGAATTTCGCAAAGAAGCCCGCGAAAATAGGGATTCCCGCCATTGAAAGCAGAGCCGAGGTAAGCATTGCCGCCAGCAGTGGATTCGTTTTCCCGAGTCCGTTGAAATTATGAACATCTTCATTATCCTTATTTTGGCACACGAACAGCAAAACACTGAATGCTGCGATTCCTGCCAATGCATAAGCGGCTGCGTAATATAAAAGGATCCCCGACATGTCATTGTTGCCTAACAGTGTCATCAGCATAAAGCCTGCATGTGAAATACCCGAGAATGCGAGCATCCGTTTCACATTAGTCTGACGCAGAGCCATGATATTTCCTACTGTCATCGACAAAATTGAAATAACGGCGATCAATGGGCCAAATACGTCGGAATACGGAACGTGCATGTCCATCAATAATTTGTAAAGTGCAGCCATCGCAGTGACTTTGGCGAGCGTACTCATTGTAGCAGTTGTCAGCGACGGCGAACCTTCATAAACATCGGGAGCCCAGATATGAAATGGAACTGCGGCGATTTTAAACAGCATTCCAATTACCATTAGAATCAAACCCATAAAAAACCAGCGATCGGGCAGTTCGGCAGATAATGTCAGTTCGCTTATTTCGGCCATGTCAAATGTACCCATAGCACCGTATATCAAACAGATTCCGAACAGCAAAACCCCCGAGGCAAAAGCGCCCATCAGGAAATATTTCATCCCGGCTTCATTGCTTTTAATGCTAAGCCTGTTGCTCGACGCAAGGATATATAGTGCTATAGACAAAACTTCAAGTCCGATGAAAAACATAGCCAGGTTACCGAACGATACCATGGCCACGGCACCTACCAGAAGAAATATTTTCAACGCGATAAAATCCGATATCTTGGTTTGCTGCGTGTGATAGAAATTGCGACTCATTGCAATTAAAAAAATCGCAAGAACAATAAACAGACTAGAGAACGCCACCGAATAATTATTGACAACGACCATGTTATTGTAGTAGGTTGCCGGTGCATCGAATTCAGAAACGGTTAGCCCGAGAACTCCAAGCAAACCAACTATAGTGACAGGTACAATGGCTTTCCTTACATTGAAAATCTCAAATAGGAGGCAAATAACACCCAATCCTGTAATAGCTATTAATGTGTACATGTTTATGTTGACGGGTTAACGGTTGATATAATATAAGATTTGTTGCAGCGACGGTGTGACAAGGTCACTGATGGGCTTTGGATACATTCCGAAGAAGAAAAGCACCGCGATGATGATGATCATCACAAGGCCCTCGTTAAAGTTCACATCGGCGAAAGGTCTGGTGTTGGTTTCGCCAAGCATCGAATGTTGATACATGCGCAACATGTAATAAGCGCCAAGTATGATCGTAAGTCCGCCTAAAATGGCTAACCAAATATTGATTTGCGATAGTCCGTACAGCACCATGAATTCACCAACGAAGTTGAAGGTCGAAGGTAAAGCCACCGAAGCCAATACCAAAATCAAGAGCATCGACGAGAATTTCGGAGTCATCGGGCGAATTCCTCCCAGTTGCGCAATTTCATTCGTGGCATATCGCCTGTAAATAATCTCAGCAGCGAAGAACAAACCAACGATTACAAATCCGTGTGCCATCATCTGAAGCACCGCCCCGCGTACTCCGTCGAGCGTTAACGAGTAAGCTCCGGCAGCAATCAGGCCAACGTGCGCCAATGATGAGTATGCCAGCAGTCGTTTGAGATTTTTCTGGCGTAGTGCCACGACCGACCCATAAATGACCCCGGCGATGCCAAGACCCAATACGATATATAAGTATTCTTTGGCCGCGTAAGGAGCGATCGGCAGTTGCCAGCGAATAACGCTGTAAAGTCCCATCTTTAACATTATCCCCGACAGCAACATCGTTCCTACAGCAGGAGCTTTTTGGTAAACCGCGACCTGCCACGTGTGGAATGGCACCAGTGGAATCTTGATCGCGTAGGCGAGGAAGAAACCTCCGAAAATCCATAGCTGCTCTGTTGGCGAAAGTCGTAAATTCATTAAATCACCTATTAAGAAACTTCCTGCTTTCTGATATAAGTATGCAAAGGCAACAAGCATGAACAGAGAACCTGCGAAGGTGTAGATAAAGAATTTAACGACGGCTTTCTTGCGTTGCTCAGCGTCACCATGCCCCCAGACCAGAGCGATAAAGTAAATCGGAATCAGTGCGAGTTCCCAGAAGATGTAGTACAGAAAACCATCGGCAGCGAGGAATGTTCCTGCCATCGCAAAAGCCATGAACATAATTAGTGCGTAAAAACTTTTTGCATTCCGAACGATACTGCCAAACGACGAATAAATGATCAACGGAATAAGCGCCGTGGTAAACAAAAGCATCGCCAGTGAAAAGCCGTCACCCTGAAACGCTAAATGGATCTGAGGTTTTGCGACCCATAATTTTAAATAACCGATCGTCTCGCCGGCATTGTATTGATTTAATAATAGCATTGAACCGGCAAAAGCGGCGACACTGAAAAGTAAGGCTATGCGTGACGCTAACCTGTCACCGGAGAAATAGGTGGCGATTGCTCCGGCTAAAAGTATAATCAGAATATAAGTAACATCCATTATATAAAAGTTATTGTGCTAAAATTAAATATGAAACGATGGCGCAGAAGCCCAGGACGAAAACGAACAGGTAAAAACCAACGCTTCCGTTCTGCAGGACACGGCCGCGCGCGCTGATCGAAGTTGTCACGGCTCCGAAACCAAAAACCAATGCCGACAACGCCGGTTCAACCCTATCGCGGAAAAAGCGCGACATAGCATTGATTGGGGTAACGATTATCGCCATATAAATCTCATCGATATAATATTTGTTATACAAAACTTTATTATATCCTGTAATTTCAGCATCCTCCGGAGGAACGAGGCCTTTCTTGTAGTACGTTGCATAGGCGAGGCCAATTCCGATTAAACCACCTAAAACAGCGAAGCCCATCAAAGTGTATTCGGTTGCCCCAAAGTGGTGGCCGTGCGAAACTGTCGCCAATACAGGTGCCAGGTAATCATTGAGCCAGCTATTGCCCGGTATGCTCAGAGCACCTCCTACTGTAGCTAAAACTGCCAAAACAATCAACGGAATGGTGATCAGCGACGGACTCTCATGCAAATGATGTTTCTGTTCCTGCGTTCCTCTGAAATCCCTGAAAAAGGTCAGGTATAATAATCGGAACATATAAAATGCGGTCATGATAGACGCCAGTGAAGCCAGTGCCCAAAGCGCTTTATTGTGCTGGAAGGCGACCATCAGGATCTCATCTTTAGAGAAAAATCCTGAGAATGGCGGAATTCCTGAAATAGCCAGTGACGATATAAGGAATGTCACAAAGGTAATTTTCATGACCGTTTTCAATCCGCCCATTCGTCGCATATCCTGTTCGCCGCCCATCGCGTGTATCACCGAGCCCGATCCAAGGAACAAACAGGCTTTAAAGAATGCGTGTGTGATCACGTGGAAAACCGCAACTTCATAAGCACCTAACCCAAGCGCCAAAAACATCAATCCTAGTTGTGATACCGTCGAATAGGCAAGTACCTTCTTGATATCGTTTTGAACCAATCCGATGGTCGCGGCAACCAAGGCGGTTACGGCACCAACGATCGCGATTATATTATTGACCAGATGCATCGCCTCGGCATTGATTCCGAAAAGGAAATCCATTCTGGTGATCATAAAGATCCCGGCGGTGACCATTGTCGCAGCGTGGATCAGTGCCGATACAGGCGTCGGGCCGGCCATCGCATCCGGTAGCCAGGTATATAAAGGAATCTGCGCGCTTTTACCGCAAGCACCGATAAATAAAGCAAACGCAGCCCACGCCAGCATCGTCGTATCAGCCGTTCCAGCTGTCAAAGCGATTTTCATTCCGGTGAAATCGAGCGTTGAAAATGCAGCGCCGAGTAAAAAGATACCCACCAGGAAACCGAGGTCACCAATGCGGTTCATGATAAATGCTTTTTTCGCGGCATCGTTATAATCGTGTCGTTTGTGCCAGAAACCAATCAGTAAGTACGAGCACAATCCAACGCCTTCCCAGCCAATGAACATCACAAGCAAGTTGCTTCCCGTCACTAACGTGATCATAAAGAAGATGAACAGGTTCAGATATGCGAAATATTTGTGGAAATTGTCGTCGTCATGCATGTAACTGATCGAGTACATGTGTATCAAGGCACCAATACCGGTGACGAACATCAGCCAAAGCAGCGATAACTGGTCGAGCAAAATTCCGAAATCTACCCTGAAATTTCTAATCTGGATCCAGTCGAATAACGAAACTGCGATTGGCGTTTTTGTCTGGTTGATCTGAATAAAGAAAAACAGCGTCACAAAGAACGAGATCGCCACCGACAGCGTGCCTACGGTTCCCGAAACTCCTTTGCCAACCTGCTTCCCAAAAAATACATTGAATAAAAACCCGAAAAATGGGGCCAATAATAAAAGTAGAATTAAACCTGTTTCTGTCTCCATTCCGGATTATCCTTTTAAGTTTTTTAAATCATCAATATCGATCGATCCGATGTTCCTGAAAATCGACACCACAATCGCAAGTCCGACAGCAACTTCAGCGGCCGCCACAGCCATCGAGAAAAACACGAACACCTGCCCTGAAGCATCCTGATGATACGTTGAGAAGGCGACAAACAGAAGGTTCACAGCGTTTAGCATGATCTCGATCGACATAAAAACGACTATCGCATTTCTTCGGTACAATACGCCGAAAACGCCTATGCAGAATAATGCCGTGGCCAGGAAAATGTAATTTTCGATGCCAATCTGATTCAGTATATTATCCATTTCTCTGCGTTTTTTCTTTTTTAGACAAAAGCACCGCGCCAATCATTGCCGTCAGTAACAGTATCGATGCAAATTCAAACGGTACCATGTATTCGTTCATCAGCACCTGACCCAAGACCTTAATCGACTGGAAATCCTCACCGGTCGTAGTGTATTCGCCAACAATAGGCTTCGATTTTATGAAAGCGGCCAATAGTACAAGAGCTAAAATGCATGCTGCGACCACCGCCGCAATTTTGCTCAGCGCCGCTTTGTGCGGTTCGTTTTCCTTATTAAGGTTCATCAACATAATCGTAAACAGGAACAAAACCATGATCGCACCCGAGTACACGATGATATGGACTATTGCCAGAAATTGTGCATTAAACATCAGGTAATGCCCTGCGATCGAGAAAAAGCTGATCACGAGGTAGATCGCACTGTGGATCGTATTCTTGCTCAAAATGGTCATCAGCGCCGATGCAAGCGTAATTGCTGATAGGACGCAAAAAATGATAAGGGTAGCCGACATTAGTTATTGAGTTTTGATTGTGAATTTTTCATTGCCTCGGTAAGTGGCATCACAAGTTTATCCTTGCCATAAATAAAGTCGGTGCGGTCATAGCTCGAGGCGACGAGTTCCTTTGATTCGGTCAGATAAACGGCGTCTTTCGGACACGCTTCTTCACAAAGTCCGCAGAAAATGCAACGCAGCATATTGATCTCATAAACCGACGCATATTTTTCCTCACGGTATAAATGTTTCTCCTCGGGCTTGCGTTCGGCTGCGGTCATTGTGATCGCTTCAGCCGGACACGACAATGCGCATAGTCCGCACGCGGTACAATTCTCCCGACCCATTTCATCGCGTTTCAAAACGTGCCGTCCGCGCCATACATCGCTGCGTTCGCGAACATGCTCCGGGTATTGCACCGTCGCCTGCCGTGTGAACAAATGCTTGACCGTGATAAACAGGCCTTTTACAATCGCCACCAAATAAAGGCTTTCCCAAAAAGTCATCTTTTTGTCGGAAACCTCTTTCCTGCGTCCTGATAATGATATTGTTTCTATTGACATTTTATTTTTCTTTAGGAGCACAAGCCCCGTCATTCTAATCGTGTTTGGTCCCGCTTTCCGCTGCAATCTTTCCGCTGCGCTTCAAGGATTTTCGCTGCAATCGGGGCTATTAATGATGTGCTGAATTTTCTAAGAATCCGCCCAAAGGAGTACAAATCCGGTAAGGAATATGTTCAGTATCGCCAGCGGAATCAGTACTTTCCATCCCAATCGCATCAGTTGGTCGTAACGGAACCTCGGAATCGTCCATCGGACCCACATAAAGAAGAAGATGAAAAAGCAGATCTTGGCGAACAATACAAATATTCCTATGATATTCGCCGGGTTCACGCCCCAGTTTTCAACGGCCCATTGCATTCCCGGATAATTGTACGCACCGAAATAAAGCACCGCCAGGATTGTTGAGGAAATAAACATCGCGGCATATTCGGCAAATAAATAGAAGCCCATCCGCATCGATGAATATTCGGTGTGATAACCCCCGATAAGTTCGGCCTCACATTCGGCCAAATCAAATGGCGTTCGGTTGGTTTCGGCAAATGAGCACACCAAAAATATGATGAAACCCAATGGCTGATAAAATACATTCCAGTTCATTCCGGCCTGCTGCATCGATATTTCGCGCAAGCTCAACGATCCCGACATCATCAGCAAAGCGATCAGCGAAAGCCCCATCGCGACTTCATACGAAATCATCTGCGACGCGGCGCGCATAGCGCTCATCAATGAGAATTTGTTGTTCGATGCCCATCCGCCAATCATGATTCCGTACACGCCAACCGACAGTACCCCGAAAACGTACAATAACGCCACGTCGATATCGGTTGCCTGCAGAATGATGTCCCGTCCAAAAAGATGGAGTTTATCGCCCCACGGGATCACGGCGCTGGTCATTAAAGCGACACTCATCGAGATCGCGGGACCAACGACAAATAAGAATTTGTTTGGTGTATCGGGTAAGAATTCCTCTTTCGAGAATAATTTTAATCCGTCGGCAAGTGGCTGAAGGATTCCGCCTTTTCCGGCGCGGTTCGGGCCAACCCGGTCCTGAAGCCATGCGGCGACTTTACGTTCGGCAAGCGTCGAATACATTGCCATCAGCATCGTGATGGCGAAAATGATCGTGATGAAGATCCCTTTTTCTAAGATAATCGTAGTATCCATATTAAACGTTTCCTTCTTTAAAGATTTTTTCTTCTTTTTCTTTTAAAGGAACTGCCGACATACTAATCTTCCTGCGGTCCTCCTCGCGTCCTTTAAGAATGTGGTGCTCGGTATTGATCTTCACGGTTTGAAGATCTCTGGTATAAT
>CAZLWZ010000034.1:0-10059 GCA_964563275.1 uncultured Flavobacterium sp. | reverse complement strand
AGCCCGACCCGAGCCGGAGCAATGACGTATTTTAGTGGAAGCGGCAGGCGAGGGGCACGCCCAAGTAAATCATCATCTTAAATTAAGCATTGATAATTAAATCTTTAGAAGGCGAAATAGTTAACCTTAATTAATTATATTTGAGTTTTAATTTCAGCGTCATGAGAAATCTAATCGTCATTTTAGCATTAATGATGGCTGCACAGGGTTACAGCAAAGGCTTTCCAAGCCCGTCAGTACTATTTTCCCTGTCAGAAAAAATCATCAACGAGGCGTCACAGCTAATATTTCCCGCGCAAAAGGAAGTAAAGCAAAAGAGTAAGCCGGATGTAAAGATCAAGGTCAGTCCTGTAAAAACTGAGAAAACTGACGATTTTCTATGGAATCCGGTTGAGATCCGTCGTGACGGAATGTGGATCGTCGCCGAATAATATTTTACTCTGCTAACTTAATATAGATTGTTGCCCAGGTGACAATCTTTTTTTATGCCTATATCACACGACATACTTATTATCGGTCACGTATGGCCAGAGCCGAAATCATCGGCCGCGGGAACGCGCATGATGCAGTTGATCGATATATTCAAAGAATTTAATTTTACAGTTGCTTTTGCGTGTGCCGCACAGTCCGGCGAGCATCGAGCCTCACTGGATGACGTTACGGAAATTGCGGCATCGCTTAACGATCCGGATTTTGACGTGATGCTCAAGGACCTGAACCCGCGAATTGTGGTTTTCGATCGCTTTATAGTGGAAGAGCAGTACGGCTGGCGAGTGAGCAGGATGTGCCCAAATGCTGTCCGCGTCCTTAATACCGAGGATTTGCATTCCCTTCGGAAATCCCGGCAGAAGGCGGTTTTACAGGATCGGGAGCATACTACAGGCGATATTCTTGGCGAAGAGCTCGCGCTGCGGGAATTGGCGAGTATTTACCGCTGCGACCTTTCCCTTATGGTCTCGGAGTTTGAAATGGATGTGTTGATACAGCAGTTCAAGATCGACAAATCTATTTTGTTTTATTTGCCGATTCTTGTTGAGGCGCAGAAAACGATAAAAAGTTATTATGATCGTGCCGACTTTATGTTTATAGGCAACTTTTTGCATAAGCCAAACCACGATGCGGTTCTGTACTTGAAGAATGGTATCTGGCCACTTATTCGGTCTAAAGTAAAAGCTAATCTGCATATCTATGGTGCCTATGCTCCGCAAAGCATACTCAGCCTGCACAAGCCGGAGGATCGTTTTTTTATACGTGGCCGCGCCGAGGATGCACAGGAGGTTATTGAGCACGCACGGGTAATGGTCGCACCGCTGCGTTTCGGAGCCGGAATTAAAGGAAAGTTACTCGAAGCGATGCAATATGGTACACCGAGTGTTACAACTATGATTGGCGCGGAAGGTATTTCGAAAGGTCGTTGGAATGGCTATGTTTGCCATGATCCGGCGCAATTCGCCGATGCTGCTGTCTCACTGTATCACGACGAAAAGAGATGGAATGAGGCGCAGCAAACGGGTTACGAAATTTTAGCCACACGGTTTGCGCGAGAGAACTTCATACCTGCGTTTTCGGATAAGCTGCGGGCGATTGCCGACAATCTGTATGTGCACAGACAGGCTAACTTTATTGGCAAGATGTTACAGTTCCACAGTATGCGCAGCACCGAATACATGTCGAGGTGGATAGAATGTAAAAGCAAAACCTCGGTTAAATAAAAAATCCCGCTTCTGCGGGATTTACATTTACTTATGCAAGCATCGTTACAGGATTTTCTAAATATTGCCTGAAGGTTTGCAGGAACTGCGCTCCAGTGGCACCGTCAACCGTTCTGTGATCACAGGCAAGCGTGACTTTCATCGTGTTGCCCACTACTATTTGTCCGTTTTTTACCACTGGTTTTTCCTCAATCGCACCGACTGATAAAATAGCTGAATTTGGTTGGTTTATAATAGAGGTAAATTCGGATATACCAAACATTCCCAAATTAGAAACAGTGAATGTGCTTCCTTCCATTTCTGCAGGTTGCAGTTTCTTATTTTTTGCGCGCGATGCGACGTCTTTAACATTGGCACCAATTTGCATCAGCCCCAATTGATCGGCGAATTTTAGTACCGGAACGACCAATCCGTCCTCAACGGCAACCGCTACGCCTATGTGAATATGATGATTAATAATGGTGGCATCTTCTTTCCACTGCGAGTTCACCTTTGGATGTTTTCTCAGTGCCATAGCCGATGCTTTAATAACTAAGTCATTGAATGATACTTTTGTATCGGGAAGGGCATTGATGGTGTTTCTTGATGCCATTGCGTTGTCCATTGCCACTTCGATAGTAAGGTAGAAATGAGGAGCAGTGAAGGCCGATTCCGACAGGCGTTTTGCGATAATCTTACGCATCTGCGAATTTTTGACTTCTTCTGAACTTACTTCGCCTGCAGGAACATACGGTTTCGCGGCAGATGGTTGTGGAGCACTTGCCGTAGTTTCGGCCTTTGCCTCCTGAGCCGCAGGTTTATAATTTTCAATATCCGCCTTAACGATGCGTCCGTTTTCACCCGAACCCTTTACCTGTGATATATCAATACCTTTTTGTTCGGCTATTCGGCGGGCGAGTGGCGATATGAAAATACGCTTTCCTTCCGACGATGTTTCCTCTGAATCGTTCGAAGTGTCTGCTTCGGCCTCCGGTTTTTTCTCGGAAGACTCGGTCTCTTTCTGTGGCTGTTTTGCAGTGCTGCCTTTCTTATAATTTTTTGCGACATCGGACACATCTGTGCCTTCGGGACCGATGATAGCCAAAACACTATCTACCGGCGCCGATTCGCCTTCGTTAATTCCGATGTGCAATAAAGTACCGGCATTAAAGGACTCAAACTCCATTGTAGCTTTATCGGTTTCTATTTCGGCTAAAATATCACCTTCAGCAACCTTGTCACCTACCTTCTTCAACCAGGAGGCAACGGTGCCTTCGGTCATTGTATCACTTAAGCGAGGCATGGTTACCACAACAACACCTTCCGGAAGTTCGTGTGACGACTGGCTGTCAGAATCGTTTGTTTCTTTATCTGACGCGGCGGCAGATTCAGTTTGTTCGTCCTGTTCTTCTTTTTTGTTATCAGAAGATTCATTTGCTTTTGCAGATTCTTCTTCACCTGAAGACCCGCCGTTTAGCAGGTTGGAAATGTCTTCGCCTTCCTCGCCGATGATTGCCAGCAAAGAGTCAACTGATGCAGTTTCCCCGGCTTCGACACCAATGTGCAGCAACACACCTGAATTGAACGATTCAAATTCCATCGTCGCCTTATCGGTTTCAATTTCGGCTAATATATCGCCTTCACTTACCTTGTCACCAACTTTTTTTAACCAGGTCGCGACAGTTCCTTCGGTCATGGTATCGCTAAGGCGCGGCATTTTTATTACTGTAGCCATAATCGATTAAAGTTTATGAGGGATGAATGGATAATTTTCCTGCTCGTACACCACGTCGTATAACTGTTGCACTTCAGGAAATTCGGATTCTTCGGCGAAAGTTGCACATTCATCAACAAGGTCTTTGACACGTTGATCAATGGTTGCGATGTCATCTTCCGATGCGTATTTATTTTCTTTAATTACATCCAGTACCTGTGTGATAGGATCTATTTTTTTGTATTCTTCGACCTCTTCCTTACTTCGGTACAATTGCGCATCCGACATCGAATGTCCGCGGTAACGGTAAGTTTTCATCTCAAGGAATGTCGGCCCGTCTCCTCGTCGCGCGCGATCAATTGCCTCGTCCATTGCTTCAGCAACCTTTACTGGATTCATCCCGTCTACAGGACCGCACGGCATTTCGTACCCCAGTCCGAGTTTCCAGATGTCAGTATGATTTGCTGTACGTTCTACCGATGTTCCCATCGCGTAACCGTTATTTTCAACGATAAAGACTACGGGAAGTTTCCATAGCATTGCCATGTTGAACGCTTCATGGAGTGACCCTTGGCGCGCGGCTCCGTCGCCGAAATATGTCAGGGTGACGCCACCAGTATTAAAATATTTATCAGCGAATGCAATGCCTGCACCAACCGGAATTTGTGCGCCAACAATCCCGTGACCTCCGTAGAAACCATGTTCTTTAGAGAAAATGTGCATCGATCCGCCCATTCCCTTTGAAGTACCTGTAACTTTCCCGAGAAGTTCGGCCATTACTTTTTTAGGATCCACACCCATCCCGATCGGCTGCACGTGATTTCGGTAGGCCGTAATCATTTTATCTTTGGATAAGTCCATAGCGTGAAGAGCACCGGCAAGTACCGCTTCCTGGCCGTTGTATAGGTGTAGAAAGCCCCGCACTTTCTGCTGAATGTATAAGGCAGCGAGTTTGTCTTCGAATTTTCTCCAAAGGAGCATGTCCTCGTACCACTTCAAATAAACGTCTTTTGTAACTTCTTTCATGTGTATAATTGCTGAACGTTAAAGTGCGACGTGCCAATAGTTACGCACAATCCGCAAGAAGCAAAAATAGCACATTACTTTTTAGAACTAAAATATAACCCGATATTTTTAAACTACTACAGGAAGTTTTTGTCGAATGAAAACGGCAACAAGTTGCTAAGTGAATCCGACTTATAAATGGCGCCGACCTCACCCATGAAATAAAGTTCTATAGGTTGTGTTTGTTTGAATTCATATTCGGCGATTGCCTGCCGGCACGATCCGCAAGGCGGAATAGGTGTCGAGGTTGTACTGTTATCCGCTGCAGCCGAAATTGCGATTTTAATCATTTTGGCTTCCGGGAATATGGCGTTTGCATGAAATATAGCGACCCTTTCTGCACAAAGACCCGATGGGTACGCAGCATTTTCCTGGTTCGATCCTAGCACGACCTGCCCGTTATCAAGTAAAACAGCGGCACCGACGCGAAATTTCGAATAAGGCGCATAGGCTCTCTTTCGGATTTCAACCGCTTGCGACATCAGGTCGGCGACGTCCTTCGGCAGGTTGTCTATGGTATCGAAGATCGTAACTTTTGTATCTACGGATATTTCCTTCATGGATATTTTTTTGTTGCGTGTAAGGGAAAAAAAATCCAAATTCCGGAGTCGAAATTTGGATGCTTATAAGTTTTGTCAACTACTAATATTCTTCATAGCTGTCACCGAAATTGAAGGTGAGTGAAAAGCGTAGTGTGTTTTCAAGCGGGTTCTTGATCTTCGAAGCAGAGAAAAGATACGAAACATCGATTTTGACAATATTATACTTGAAGCCTGCGCCTAATGAGAAGAATTTACGCGCACCCTTAAATTCGCTTTCATTAAAATAACCCAACCTGAACGCGAAGGAATCCTGATACAGGTATTCTGCGCCCACCGAATAGGTAAATTCTTTTAGCTCTTCGCTAAATCCGTCGGGAGCATCACCGAACGATTGGAATATTCCTGAGACCCAGCCGATGCGTTGGTAATCTGCATTGTTTTGAATGCGTTCTTCTGTTGTGATATTACCGTCACCGTCAAGATCCGGATCCTGCGGAGTAGGAACAAGCAGTTTTGTAAACTCGGCACTAACCGACACTGTGTTGTACTCGTCGAGCAGGAAATCAAATCCGGCACCAAGTCTCATATTTGCAGGCAAAAAGTTCGCACTTGTCTCATCGTCCGCGGCAGCATCGTATTTGATTTTTGGCCCCATATTCTGAAAATTGAAACCACCTCTCCAGCGACCGTTGAAATCGGTATAAGCAATTTCTTCCGATTGATAGTAACCTGCGACGTCAAATGCAAACGAATTTGCAGCGGTCGCATCATTGTTAGCGTCGGCGATCCGCAAATTAGACCGGATGTATCGTCCTGCAACTGCCATTGAAAAACGCTCGGTTAATTTTAGTGAATAGGATAGGTCGACTGCTAGCTCGCTAGGCTTCACAACCCGCGGAATATCATCAAAATTCTCGCGGAGTTCGATTTCGCCTAACCCGAAATAACGCAAACTACCGGCGAACGCACTTCTTTCGTTTATCCTATTGTAGTAGGTAAGCTGCCCTAACGAAATGTCATTTACCAAATCGGTTAAATACGGGGTGTAACTTACCGAGACACCCTGTCCTTCTCTTGAGAAGGCATATTTGGCAGGATTGTATTGTTGTGAATATGCATCGGGTGCGGTTGCGACCCCCTGATCGGCAAGACCGGCCGACCTGGCATCGGCGGCAACGAGTAAAAACGGTACTCCTGTTGTTATGACCCTGTCCTGGGCGCTGGAATAATGTATTGAAAATAAGCAGAGCAGCAGTATCGCAATTTTTTTCATTCTAGTTTTCGTATGATTAGACAAATATAGTATTTTCCTAAAGTATTACAAGTTTCTCGTATTTTTCGGTTTTTGTGTTGGTCAAAGTCGATTTTACTGTCAGTTTATATACATAAACTCCCTTGCCGATGCGGTCACCAAAGTCGTCCCGGCCATCCCATGTAATTTCGCGTGACAGGAACCCGTCGGTGTTGATAACTTGGTTTAGTGTCCACACTACTTTGCCGGTCACCGTCATCACCTGTACCTGCACATCAAGTGGCTCAAAAGGACGGTTATGGGTGAACCAGAATTGGGTATAGCTTGTAAAAGGGTTCGGATAATTCAGCACGTTTGTCAGGGTCACCGAATCATTATCCACGACTATGAACTGAATCTCGGCAGTGACAGGATTGTTGTAAACGTCCCAAGCCTTAAATGTTATTGTGTGCAATCCTTTTTCGAGATTTCGGAACGGAAACCGCAGATGCCCTTTTTTAAAATTATCAAGTTCAGTTTCATAATAGTCGTTTAATATGTATGGATTGTTTTCATCACCATCCAGAATGGCAACAATATCATGACCTATTCCACTTGCGGTGTTGATTCCATTTTCGTCTTCCAGATATGCCAGGAAGAACGGCGATTCGTTGGTGATTCCGCCGTAGACAAAACTTTCGTCATTCATGTACAACTTGACCGTGGGACCAATATTGTCAGCCGGCGCATCTTCATTGATACCGCCTATTTTAATCGTGTTGTCGTACCCGGTCTTGTCCAGCAAAATTTCATTGCGTTTAGCGTAAAAACTAATCCGCCCATTTCCTACCGGCACCCGGATATCGCGCGGCACCACGAAGCCAAATTCGAATTGTCCGTTTGCCACCGACGCGTTCCCGCGAAAAATCGTCTCGCCCTGCACGACATAGTTGATTGGCGGGGAGTATCCGTCGTTATTGAATGTTGAGCGGGTGATTTCTTTATCGAATATATTCACGGCAAGCTGGCCATTATAACTAGTTACGGGATTATCGAATTCGTCTGTAATCTCGCCTGCGAGCTTTACAAAACCCAGCGCCTGGAAATCGTCGATCGGGCCGGTGACTGGAGCGTCATTGACGTGTGTCAGTCGGATCTTGGGCTGCGGGATAGCAAGTTTCATCGCCGGATCGCCAATAAAAAAGACAACATTAGATGATAAATTATTCGAGAAGCTGTTTTTTGCCCGCCGCAATGCTTCGGCTATGGATGGATAGACATTGGAAGTGCCTGAAGAGTTATATGAAAATAAATGTTCCGATAAAATAGCATTGAATGCCTCGGCAGGCCCTTTACTAATTGATCGTACAGTGGTAATCATCGCGACCGCGCCGCCTGAGGGATTCCAGTACGTGTATTCACCGGCGGTAGGACGATATGGATTATCGAAGCGTGAAAATTCGCAGGTAATTGTGATAAACAGTGGGTACTTATAACGGTTGCTTAAAGTCTGACCATCGATTTTTTCCCAGATTCGTTCGGTCGATAAACCATCCTCACCGCCATGTCCTAAATAATTGAAAACCAAGGCTCCTTTTTCGAACGCGTTAAATAAATCTTTACGTGCTTTAGGGTACCGGTCACCACCGGCCGATGTTTCCTGGACGTACCCATCCATGAATATTTTTTGAACATTGATAAACGGTTTGTACTGTGAAATCGTTGTGCCCAATAGATCCTGCTTGTTCTGTAAAGATGCGTCGCCAGTGGTGTCTGCATCATCGGCTATAAGGACATAATTATTACGCCAGCTGCCATATGATTTAATATCGTGGTAGTCGATAATTTTTGTTACCATTTCATCGGCCTGCTTGACAGTTGACACGACCATGCGCCCCATGGCAATATCGATGCCTCCAATATTTAGAGGCGAGGGTGTCACCCCTGTTAGATCATTGTATACTTCAATGCGTCCTTCCTCAGGATCCATAAGTGCGAAAAAATCATCTGAAACAAAGGCTGATTCGCCGCCATGGAAACTATTACCGGCGTGGTATGTAGGGACGACATTGGTATTATTTGGAATCAAATTCCTATGGTCGAACGAGCCATCACCAAACATGTTTACGTACCTGACCCTGTTTGCCGGTGATGAAGCGTTGAAATAGACATATTTAATAAAATTACGAATAGCGGCGATGTCCTGCTGCCCGGATGAGAATTCAGGATAAATTTTTTCGAGCTGAACGACTTTAACATTAAGGCCGGAATAGTTTCGATGAAAATTGGCGAGTCTCTCCGCAGGTGCGTTAAGAAACGCAGGAGTAATAATCAAGTAGTCGATGTCCTGAAACTGACCTTGCGGGTTAGTGAATATTGTGCCTTTGATATTTTGGTTTGCTACCTGCGTCTGACTCTCTTTTAGAGGAGTGTAAAAGTCATTCGAGTCGAGCACTGCAAAACGACGGATGTCGCCAAGTTGCGAGGTGAATGAAAAAGTGCCTTGGCCGGGATTTATTGCTTTTGTCACATTATAAATATCGGTCACATCCCAAACTTCCGGTATCGATGTAGCATTGGTAAATTGAAATTCGGCAATGCCGGTCGATGCCGATCCGTCATATTCAAATCGATACTGCTTGCCGTAACCTTTGAGCGTGCGCTTGGCTTTCAGAATGATATAATCCAAAAATGCCCGCGAACCCGGGACACCATTGTTGTTGTAGGTCAGTTTAATCGTGATATTTTCTGATGCCGCAATATCAGTTTGTAATGTCCTGGTAGTCGCTTCCATTGACGATGTGGCGGTCAGTGGTTGGAACGTCATTGTACCCGCAGTTTGGCCGTTCGCCTGTACCTGTAGGGTCGTGGTGGTAAATGCCGATGCAGCGCCGTAGATTTTTAAGCTGATCGGTTCTGAACTTACAATCCCCGGGAAATTAAATTCAAACGTGCGTTCGTTCGTGACGCCAAATTGTTCGCCGAACCACTTTCGGCCGACACGTGCAATATTAGTTTCGTCCTTTTCATGGAATTGATGATCGGTAAACATCGTAACTGCTGTCGCTGCTCCGGATGGCTGAACCATTTCGGGAATCCTTTTACCCGGACCACCTGTCGCGGTGACATAATAGTACGCCCGCTTGTTGTAAAGGTTGTTATGTGTCTGGCTTTCGTCGCTCCAATTGTCGATGCCTTCGGCGTAGAATAGAATATAATCCTGCGAATCAAAACTACCGTCACTTTCCCCTACAAATCGTATCGCATTTTCCTCGGGGTCATCGGGAAACGGGACCGAATTTTGTAATGGCAACATGCGTCCGCCGTTACCATAAATCTTAATATTTCTCGGATCGCCGCTTACATTCATGCCCAGACTTTGTAAGAAGCCTTTTGAAATTTTATATATACCGGATTTTTCGACATAAAAACGATACCATTCTCCGGTGGCCAATGCCGAATTTTCGATGGAATAAACATTGGCCGCACGTGCAGCCACAGGGCGCGTACTGCTTCCGAACGAATACGTAAATGAGGTAAGTCGCTTATAGCTTCCGCCATCCTTTATAATAGGAGAAAGGGCGAGTGCCGCAAAATGCTCGTCACGGGCGTTTATAGAGCGCAGAGATACTTTATCTGTAGTGGGAATTCGCGAAGATGCGAGATCTCCAAGCTGTTCTTCCGACAGATTTTCGTATTGAGCATTTGTAATTTGAAGTGAATTGGTGTCGACAGGGCCGTCTACTGCTATTTTTAAGGTAAAGAAAATCTCCCGCGTATCTGAGTGAAACGAAAAATTCTCAGAATCAAACTTCG